>JAEZMP010000306.1 GCA_023442215.1 Pseudomonadota bacterium | reverse complement strand
CAGGCTATTGGGGTCCACCCGGGCATGGCTTCAAGATGTAGATTATGTTATCTACATTCAACGTGCAAACGATCTACACGGGTGCCGGAATGCCCATCAACGTCAACAATCCGCAGGCCGATGCGCTGACCCGCAAGTTCGCCAAGATGGCCGGGGTCAGCATCACTGACGCCATCGTCATTGCGATGCGAGAGGCGATCGAGCGTCGGCGCAACAGCGAAACGCCCCGTCAGACCGCGGCTCGCCTGCGCGAGAAGCATGGCATCGCCGTGAGCGACAAGGCTAGGCAACCCTTGCCGCGAGAAGCCTTCGACGCGATGTGGGACGAGAACTGATGTTCGTCGACGCCTCGGCCATCATCGCCGTGCTGTCGGACGAGCCGGAAGCCGAACGTGTCTCCCAGGCATTGGCGGCAGCCGAGAAGCGGATCACCTCGCCGGTCGCCGTGCTAGAGGCGGTTCTCGGCCTTGCCCGCCCCGATAAGTTCGGCCTGTCCGTGGCGGCGCTGGAGCCTCTGGTTCTGGAGTTCCTGGAGGCACGGGGCATCGAGATCCGCGATATGCCGCCGGCGAAGCGCGCCACGGCGCTATCCCTGCATGCCGCGGACCGCTACCGGTCCGGCCGCCACGGCCTGAACCTCGGCGACTGCCTGCATTATGCCTGCGCGAAATATTACCGCGTGCCGATCCTCGCCACCGCCGACGAGTTCAGGCAGACCGACCTCGATACCGTCCCGTAATCGGGTTCGCCTTTCGCTCCGAGAGCACAGCTGAAGCGAAGGGCAAAACCGCTCCTTCGGAGTGGCCGCTTGAGCGCACACCCGCCCGGCTCGTCTTCGTGCCGGGTCCGGAGTGCCGCGCAACGGCTTCGCCGTCCTTCACTGGCGTTCCGGTCCTGCGGATGCGCAGCCCTCCTGATCGACCCGGCCTCTTGACCGCCGTGACGGGGTCGCGATCGGCGCGATCTCCTGGATGGAGGTCTTTGAGATGGGGAACGGAAAAGAGAGCGGAGGTCGCATCGATGTCTATCGGCGCATCACCGACAAGATCGTCGCGGACCTACAGCAAGGTGTTCGGCCCTGGATGCGGCCGTGGCACTCGGCGTACGCCCTCGACCGCGTGACGCGCCCGCTGCGCCACAACGGCGTGCCGTATTCCGGCATGAATGTTCTGCTGCTCTGGTCGGAGGCGATGGAGCGTGGCTACGTCTCTCCGGTCTGGATGACCTTCAAGCAGGCCCTCGAACTCGGTGGGGCGGTGCGAAAGGGCGAGACCGGCACGACTGTGCTGTTCTCCAGCAGCTTCACCAAGGCCGAAGCTGACGGCTCTGGCCGGGAGGTCGAGCGGCAAATCCCGTTCCTGAAGACCTACACCGCGTTCAACGTCGCGCAGATCGACGGGCTGCCCGATCGGTACTACGCGACTGCGGAGGCTGTCCTCGATCCGATCGAGCGGATCGAAGAGGCTGACCGCTTCTTCGCCAACACCGGCGCGGATATCAGGCATGGCGGCGGTCACGCCTTCTATTCGCCGAGCAGCGACCACATCCAGATGCCGCCGTTCGAGACCTTCCGGGATGCGGCGAGCTACGTCGCCGTCCTCAGCCACGAGGCCACGCACTGGACGGCTGCGCCGCATCGCGTGAATCGCGATCTCAGCCGCTACAGCCAGGACAGGAGCGAGCGCGCACGGGAGGAACTCATCGCGGAACTCGGCAGCTGCTTCCTCTGCGCCGATCTCGGGATCGTGCCGGAGGTAGAACCGCGACCGGACCACGCCAGCTACCTGGAATCCTGGCTGACGGTGTTGGCGGACGACAAGAGGGCGATCTTCTCGGCCGCCGCGCACGCGCAGCGTGCCGTGGCCTTCCTGCATGGGCTGCAGCCGGCCATTGCCGAGGATCGGGAGGCCGCCTGATGTTCCGTGCTCCGAATGTCGCGGGGGAGGGCGGGGAGCCCTCCTCGATCCGGCTGCGCGCGCTCTCGCTGGGCGCCGGCGTTCAATCGACGACCCTGGCCTTGCTCGCTGCCCACGGCGAGATAGGGCCGATGCCCGATTGTGCCATCTTCGCCGATACCGGCTGGGAGCCCAAGGCGGTCTACGAGCATCTCGACTGGCTGAGGTCGCCCAATGTCCTGCCGTTCCCGGTACACATTGTGTCCGCCGGAAACATTCGTGACCAGCTCGTTCACGCCAGCGCCGGCGATCGCTGGGCGTCCATTCCTGCCTTCGTCAGGACCGTGACGCCGGCCGGCGCCGAGGTCGCGGTTTTCGACGAGGGCGAGGACGGCGAGTTGATCGAGGTCGCCACGCGTCGCACCACGACCGAGGCCGTCTCCATCGGGATGATCCGCCGTCAATGCACGACGGAGTTCAAGATCGTGCCGATCCGTCGGAAAACCCGTGAGCTCGCCGACCTTGCCAAGAGGCGTTCTCCTTCCTTTCCGGTTGTCGAAACCTGGATCGGGATCTCGACCGACGAAATCATACGCGCGAAGCCGAGTTTCGAGGCGTGGCAGATCAAACGCTTCCCTCTGATCGAGAAGCGCTTCAGCCGGCGCGACTGCCTCGCCTGGCTGAAGCGGCAAGGATACCCCGAACCCCCGAAATCCGCCTGCATCGGCTGCCCGTTTCACGACGACGGCCGCTGGCGGCACATGCGGGACAACGATCCAGAGGCCTGGGCCGACGTCATCGACGTCGATCGTGCCCTGCGGCGGGGCCTGCGCGGCATTCGTGGCGACGTCTTCCTCCATCGTTCCTGCGTTCCGCTCGATGAGGCTGATCTATCCACCGCCGCGGACCGAGGCCAACTCGATCTATTCGGCAACGAATGCGAGGGCATGTGCGGCGTCTAGTTCAACGCTGCAGACTCTGTAGAGGTAACGATGAGCGCGGCTTTAAATAACGAGCCGATGCGACCAATATTATTGCAAATATTCATCAAATCGGTGATGATATATGAATATCTCCGGGGTGTCTTGTCATGGCGCGTCTTACCGCATCAGAAATCTCGAACCGCCTTGGCAATATCGCCGAGGCCGTCTGTTCTTACTATCTCTCGGCCGGCCGGCGGGAGGGCAACTACTGGATCGTCGGCGACGTCCGGAACACCGCCGGACGGTCGATGTTCGTCCACCTTAGAGCCGGCGCCGAAGGGCGGCCGCCAGGAAAATGGCGCGACGGCGCCACCGGCGAGCATGGCGATCTGCTGGATGTCATTCGGGAGAGCTGTGGCCTCGTCGACATGACCGATGCCATCAAGGAAGCCCGGCGCTTCCTTGCCATG
>JAEZMP010000226.1 GCA_023442215.1 Pseudomonadota bacterium | reverse complement strand
GGATACCGGCTCAAATCTGCCCACGCGCCTTAGAGCGCTTTCCGATCTGATGGAATCATCAGATCGAAAAGAAATCGCTCCAGGTTCAAAAGCGTGAGCATATCCTTTTCGTTCAGATCGGTTCGATCTTAACGGGTTATGCTCTAGCTTGCGTCATACTGTACGCGGGCATTCTTTATGTTCTCCCGATTGCTGTCCGCCCACATTACGAGAGCCATCACCGGCGCAAGAAGCGTCCTCCCGACTTCCGTCAATTCGTAGTCCACGCGCGGCGGAATGGTGGGAAACAACGTTCGCTTCACCAAACCGTCACGCTCCAGTCCTCGCAAGTTAATCGTCAGCATCCGTTGGGATATGCCGTCGATCTGGCGGCGCAGCTCGTTGAATCGGACGGGGCCATTTCTGAGCGTCGCGATGATGTACAGGGTCCATTTGTCGCCGACGAGATCGAGAATTTCCCGAACCACCCGGCAGTCGTCGCCGTGGGTGGGGGTGGGAAAATCAATGTCACCTAGTGTCATCGGAGTGCCTTCTTGCGGGGATTTCGGCAGTCACCATAATAGTGTCGGTAACAATAATTTACCGCCCTGCCCCCCTTGGAGCAACCATGACCAGCATCCTTCTCGTGACCTCGAGCCCTCGTGGCCCCGAGGGTCTGTCCACCCGCTTCGCGACCGAGATCGCCGAAGGCTTGAAGGTTCGCCTGGGCGCCACCCTTTCGACGCGCGATCTCGCGACCAGCCCGCTGCCGCATATCGGGCTGGCCTATATTCACGGTCGCGCCATGGCGCCCGAGGCACGCACCCCCGAGCAGCTCGAGGCAGTTGGCCTTGCCCAGGAACTCGTCGATGAAGTGAAGGCCGCCGATGTGATCGTCCTCGGTTCGGGCATGATCAATTTCGGCCTGTCGTCGCAGCTCAAGGCCTGGTTCGACCATATCACCTGGCCGCGCGTGACCTTTGATTATAACGAAGCCGGAAGGCCGCAGGGATTGCTGACCGGCAAGAAGGTCTATCTCGTTACTGCCACAGGCGGCATCTTCTCGGAAGGCGACTGGGCGCCCTTTGATTTCCAGACCGGTTATCTACGCCACCTCTTGGGCTTCATCGGTCTGACCGACATCGAAATCGTCCGCGTGGAAGGCACGGTCTTCGGACCAGAGGCGGCCAAGGCGGCCATCGCCGCTACCGAAGCCCAGGTCCGCTCGGTCCTGGAAAAGGCCGCCTGAAGGCAGGCCGATCGGCGGCCCATGCCATGAGCGCGACCATGGATGTCAGTCGCCAGAGAAATTTCTTCGAGCCAGAAAGACAAAAAGGCGGATGCGATGAAGATCGCTCTCTTTGGCGGGACCGGACCAACTGGTCGATACATTATCGAAGAGGCGCTTCGGCAGGGATATGAGCTGTCGGTCTACACGCGCGATGCCGGAAAGCTCTCGTCCTTTGGCAGCAAGATCGACGTTGTCGTCGGTGGCCTGAACGATCGCGAAGCGATCAGGGCGTGCGTCGCGGGCGCAGACGCGGTGATCAGCGCGCTTGGGCCCAACAGTCTGAAAGCGCGCCAGAAGCGGCCGATCATGCGCGGCCTCAGTACGATCATCTCCGTTATGGAGGAGTTGAACGTTCGCCGGCTCATTCAGATCTCCACGGCCATCTATCGTGATCCGAAGGACGGTTTCGACGTCAAGTCGCAGGCATTCGTCCTTCTCTTCAGGATCATCGTTCATAACGCCTATGACGACATCCAGGCGACCGCTGCACTGGTGAGCACCTCCCACCTCGATTGGACGCTGGTTCGGATACCCAACCTCAAGGATGGGCCGGCCAAAGGCCGGGTGGACGTCGGCTGGTACGGCAAGACGAAGCTCGGCACCAAGCTGTCGCGCGGGAATCTTGCAAAATTCCTGGTCGATCAGGTCTCAGCCAAGGAGTTCGTGCGCGCAGCGCCGGGCATAGCCGATCAGATCTGAGGGCCAATGGTATCCGCGATTTGCGGGGCAGCCCCAAGCGCCCTTCAAACGGCAGGAGAAATTTATGCCATCCGCGGGGTTCACGACGGCTGATGTGCCCGATCAGTCGGGCAAGTGCTTCATCGTCACGGGGGCCAATACGGGCATAGGCTTCGAAGTGGCGAGCGCTCTGGCGGCGCGGCATGCGCGGGTGTTGCTCGCCTGCCGCGACGAAGCGAAGGCGACAGCCGCGATTGCTCGGATTCGTCAAAAGACGCCCGGAGCTGATCTCGCGGTCCTGCCGCTTGACCTCGCGGATCTGGCGAGCGTGCGACGGGCGGCCGAACGCGCCGCCAAGGAGCCACGCATCGACGTTCTCATCAACAATGCCGGCGTGCAGGGGCCGACGCTGAAGCACACCGCGCAAGGCTTCGAGCAGACATTCGGCGTCAATCACCTTGGCTGCTTCGCGTTCACCGCGTTGCTGCTGCCCAAGCTCATGGAAACGCCCGGCTCGCGCATCGTCATCACGAGCAGCGGGCAGCACAAGGGCGCGAGAATCGACTGGGAAGACCTGAATGCGCAGAAGAGCTACAAATGGCTTCCCCGCTATGCCGCCAGCAAACTCGCGAACCTTCTGTTCGTCTTCGAACTGGACCGGCGGCTGAGGGCGGCCGGAGCGCCGGTCACGGCGGTAGCCTGCCATCCGGGTCTTGTCGGATCGAACCTCGCCCGAGGCAGCTGGTGGGGCAACATCGCGATGTCCCTGATCGGCGTGCTGTTCGCCAAACCCGCCATGGGTGCCTGGGGCGCGCTGCACGCAGCGACCGGGCAGATAAAGCCCGGCGGGTACTACGGCCCGACGGGATTTTCTGGGCTGCGAGGTCCTTCAGGTGAAGGCGTCGCCTCCGAGGAGGCGATGAATCCGCAGTTCGCGAGACGGCTATGGGACGTGTCCGTGAAGATGACCGGGATCGACCCCGGTTTGCCTCCCGTCGATCACCCGTCATGAATAATCATCGGCCATCCGTGCGGCTGCCGGCGTCGCCGCATCTGCCTGATAAAAGGGTCCGCAATGTCCGCTCCGCCATTCGCCACTGGCCCTTGCTTGATCAAGGCGTCCTGACTCTGAAGGCGTGGGAATAGGGGCACATGGCGATGACGATCCCGTGCAGCCAGCGATGCGCAGGACCGGCCTCCATGCGGGGTTGTCGCGCTCACGGCCGCAACCAGAGACCCCGGAAAACAAGTTGGCCTGCACTGCGAAAAGGCCAGGCGATGTCGCTGCTGTACCGGGCTCCCGGGGCAGGATCGACTCGGCTGGGGCTTGACGCTTTTGATGGCACTCACCACTGTTGGCGGGCTAAAGACACGCGTGGGCGCGGGGGTCCAGAGTGCTTTCCGATCTGATGGAATCATCAGATCGACAAGAATCGCTCCACATTCAATGGCTTGAGCTTATACCTCTCTTTCAGGCTTGATCCGAAAGGGATAGGCTCTAGGCGTCGCAATTTTGCGGGATCATGCGCTCTGCGATGTCGCGCGCGGCCATAACGGAGTATTGATTGACAGCGAAGACAAGCGCTGGGTTGACTTATAATCGCAGGCAACCAGATAATTAAAGATATGCCTCGCGGGGGAGGTAACGCCTAAATGCTTCCATTTGGAAGAGACCGATCGCTGCGTTTCCGTGATTCGGCCGTTATTTCGGAAAAGCTCACGGCTGCCGGCACAACCAAGGTGGAGTATTGGGCTGCGAAGTCTCACCCGTCGTTCCGCCTGACCTTGGCAGAGGCCAGATCGCGTAGCCTACGCCTCGTTGCTGCCGCCAGCACGCCCATGCATTTCACGGCCGCAGGCTCCTCGACCGGAATCGTACTCGTACCCTTCGTCGGTCAAACGATCACCCACGTCGAGGGCCGGCAGATTGAATGGGGACAAAAACAGGGCGCGGTCTATCTGCCGCCCGGCGGCTGCCGGGGCGAGAGCACGGCGCGCACGACGATCGGCATCGACGTGGAGCCGAAGCGGCTGGAGGAGATCGCACGCGCGATGTTCGGACCCGCAGCGGAGCAGGAGCGTCTGATCGATTTCGAAACGCCCCGCCAGCTCAACCTAAAGGTTGGTGGCGTTGATCTCGACCAGTTGTTTCGGAACCAGATGACGATGCTGGATGCCTTGGGCACCGACCCCACTTCGATGGAGCAAATGGGGCTCGCGGATATGATCCTGCGATCCACCGTACTGATGCTGGCCTCGAATACACATCTTCTTCTTGAAGAACCGGTTCAGATCGCGGCAAACAACAAGATAAAACGGATCTGCGACTACATCGAATCGCATCTCACAGAGAAGATAACATTGACGGAGCTGGAGAATATAAGCGGTCTCTCTGCGAGAAGCCTACAATATTCCTTCCGTTCCGCCACCGGACTTTCACCGATACAGTGGATCAACGACCGGCGCCTTGAAGAGGTCCAGCGCCGCATTTTCGAGGCGAAACCCGGCACGACATTGTCGGAAATCGCATCGGAATATTTCAGCAACATGGGCGACTTCGCACGGCGCTACCGCGAGAAATATGACGAACGGCCATCGGTGGCGCTGGCGAGAGCGCAGAAGACGCCGCTCAGAACGTAAAGCCGCGCCGCCGAACGCACCGTTCCGGCAATCCCATCGGCTTTCCCGTGGAACGACCCACGAGAGCGCACTCGGTCAGGGACGGCACGGAAGCGCGGCGACGAGGGCGGGCGAGACATAGTGCGGCCCGTCAAACAGGAAGCGCGGCGTGTCGCCGTAGGCGGCGATCTGCGGCCGCAGTTCCTCGGGCGTCGCCGGGCGGAAGCCGCCGCCGACCTTTGGACGGAAGGCTTCCACGATCACCGCCAGCCTCTCCCGCCCGAGCCGCGCCGCCAGCACGTCCGCATAGCGGGCGGCAACCTGGGGCGTGCGGGCATAGACCCCGACCCCGTCCTGGAAGAACACACCGATATCCTTCGGAAGCCACGTCTCCAGCCAATCCGCCAGCGCGACGGGGCCGATATTGCGACCGTCGTAGACGCTGATCCAGAGCGGGCGCGGCAGCGGTGCGAGCAGCTTCGCGAGCGACGGCGCCTCGGTCCAGGTCGGGTCGACCTCGGCGGGAAAGTAGTAGCCGGCGATGTCGAGGGGCAGTTCACGGGCATTGGCCGCGATCCGGCGCGAGGTCTCGGCAAGCCCGGCCACGTCCTTGCGGGAGGCGGCTTCCGAGAAGTCGCCGGCGAGCCCGAGCACCACCTTCTTGGCCCAGGGTTCGGCCGCGATCCGCGTCCAGTTCGGTTGCGGCTGGAACCAGGGCATTCCCGGAACCGGCAGAAGCGCCTGGCCGTCGATGGCGCTCCACTGGATCAGCAGGGTATCGGCCCCGAGCTTCTGCCAGTCGCCGTGCGGATCGATGGTGGCATGGTCCGGCTGCCACACGATCCCGGTGACGCAGGCCTGCCGGGCCTG
>JAEZMP010000160.1 GCA_023442215.1 Pseudomonadota bacterium | reverse complement strand
CCTCCGAAACCCTGATCGAGCTCGGCGTGGAGCACGACATCCAGGTCGTGTCGGCCCACCGCACCCCCGAGCGCATGTTCGCCTTCGCGAAGTCCGCCCGCGACGAGGGCTTCAAGATCATCATCGCGGGCGCCGGCGGCGCGGCGCATCTGCCGGGCATGGTCGCGGCGCTGACGCCGCTGCCGGTGTTCGGCGTGCCGGTGGAATCGAAGGCCTTGTCGGGCGAGGACAGCCTGCTGTCGATCGTGCAGATGCCGGCTGGCGTGCCGGTCGGCACGCTCGCCATCGGCCGGGCGGGGGCGGTGAACGCCGCGCTGCTCGCCGTCGCCGTGCTCGCCATCTCCGATTCCGAACTCGCCGACAAGCTCGACGACTGGCGCGCCGCCCGCACCGCCGCGGTGGAAGCCCGCCCGGACTTCGGCGCCCTTTGACCGCCTCTCCCTGACGCCCGCCGGCCTTTCCGATGCCAGCCGAGGAGCCTTCCCCGTGAGCCCGTCCGCGTCCGTCCCGTCCCCGCAGGCCGCCTCGGGCATCGCGCTCGCGCCCGGCGGCACCATCGGCATCCTCGGCGGAGGGCAGCTCGGGCGCATGATCGCCGTCGCCGCCGCCCGGCTCGGCCTGCACGTTCACGTCTATTGCCCGGATCCGGCGAGCCCGGCCTTCGAGGTGTCAGCGACGCGCACCGTCGCGGCCTACGAGGACGAGGCCGCGCTCGCAGCGTTCGCCGGCGCGGTGGACGTGGTGACCTACGAGTTCGAGAACGTGCCGGAGCGCACCGCCGCCGTGCTCGCCGGCCTCGTTCCGGTGCGGCCGGGGCCGCGCTCGCTCGCCATCTGCCAGGACCGCCTCGCGGAAAAGACCTTCCTCAGCGAACTCGGCATTCCCGTCGCCGGCTTCAAAGCCGTCGACAGCGCGGCCGACCTCGAAGCCGCCGCGCGGGAGATCGGCCTGCCGGCCGTTCTGAAGACGCGCCGTCTCGGCTACGACGGCAAGGGGCAGACCATCATCCGCGAAGGCTTCGATCCGGAAGAGGCATTCGCCGCCATCGGGCGGGCCCCGGCGATCCTGGAGGCGTTCGTGCCGTTCGCGCTCGAATGCTCCATCGTGCTCGCCCGCGGCCTCGATGGCGCGGTGGAGACCTTCGATGTCGCCGAGAACCGCCACGAGCATCACATCCTGAAGCGCACGCGCGTGCCCGCGGCCATCGCCCCGGAGACGGAAATAGCGGCGCGCGCGCTCGGCGCGAAGGTGGCGCACGCGCTCGACCATGTCGGCACGCTGGCGGTGGAGCTGTTCCTGGTGCGCGACGCCGGAGGCGAGCGCCTCGTCGCCAACGAGATCGCCCCGCGCGTGCACAATTCCGGCCACTGGACCCAGGATGCCGCCACCGTCTGCCAGTTCGAGCAGCACGTGCGCGCCGTTGCCGGCTGGCCGCTCGGCCGCCCGCGGCTGATCGCGCCGGTGGAGATGGAGAACCTGATCGGCGACGACGTCGACCGCTGGCGGGACATCCTCGCCGAGCCGGGCGCACGGCTGCATCTCTACGGCAAGGCCGAAGCGCGGCCCGGCCGCAAGATGGGCCACGTCAACCGCCCGCTGCCGCGCTGAGCGGCCGCGCGCGGGAACGGGCGAAAGCGCCTCAGAACAGGCGCAGCCCGAGGCCGTCCAGCATCAGCTTCAGGCCGATGGTGAACACCAGAATCCACGAGATCCGGTAGAACAGCTCGACCGGGATCGCCTTCACCGTCCAGAAGCCGATCTTCATGCCGATCGGTGCCAGCGGCGCCAGAACCAGCGACGTCAGCAGCGTCGAGCGGTCGAGCGTGCCGAGCATCAGGTAGGGCGGCACCTTGATCGCGTTGGTGAAGAAGAAGAACACCACGGTCGTCGCCACGTAGGTGCGCGTCGCCAGCCGCTGCGGCAGCAGGTGCACCTGCACCGGGGGCGCCCCGGCATGGGCGAGGAAGCTGGTGTAGCCCGCGATCGCCCCCCAGAACAGCCCGCCGCCCAGGCCCGTGCGCAGGTCATCCCGCTCTCGGGCCTTGTCCGGCCGCGTCCTCACGAACCGCCCGACGATGGAAAGCCAGGCGTTGAGGGTGAACACCACCGAGATCAGGCCGACCATCAGCTTCACCTGATCGTCTGTCACGATATGGGCAGTGGCCGCGGCGATCACCGTGCCCACCACGGCACCCGGCACCATTTGCAGGATGTTGCGGCGGTCGAAATCGCGGCGATATTCCCAGACGCCGTGGATATCCATCACGATCAGCAGCGGCAGCAGCACCGCGGCCGCCTCGAGCGGCGGAATACGCAGCGACAGGAGCGGCACGCCGAGCATCCCGAGCCCGCCGGCGACGCCGCCCTTCGAGATGCCGATCAGGATCACCGTGGGCACGGCGATGGCGTAGAACCAGGGATCGTCGAGCATCGCGGGTGTCGGGACTGAGGGCCGGAGGGGAGGGCGGAACCGGCGGCCGATCGGGCGGCGCCGGGGATGAAGAACGCCCGATCGAGGCAAAGATCAAGCTGCGCCATGCCGCAGCCGGCCCCTGCGCCGGGGGACAGCGCCGCGCGAGCGCCCCGCGTGCCCGCGTTCGGGCTGGGGCGGCTTCGATTGCGTTCGGCAGCCTGCGACGCCGCCGCGCTCCGCCATGTGCCCGGCGGCCCGCCATTTGCCCGGCGGCCCGCCATGTCCCCGGCGGCGCTACTGCACCTCGAACGGCAGGTTTCCGGTCGCGGCGGCGCCTCGGCCGTCGCGGATGGTCACGAACAGGCGGTAGTGCCCGGGGGCAAGCCCCGTCACCGTGGCGCCGTCCGGGCCGGCCGCCTTGAGCGCCACGGCATGGGAGGGCGGCACGCTCTCGGCATCGCCGCCGGTCTTCAGGTCGCGGCTTTCCTCCATCACCGTCCATTCGACGGCGATGGGATCGCCGTCCGGATCGGAGGCTTCGAGTACGGCCACGCCTTCGCCGGAGGCCGGCCAGCGATCGCCGTCGCGCCAGGCGAGGCGGGCGATCCGCGGTGCCCGGTCGCCGCCCGGCGTGGTGCCGCCCCAGGCGGTGGCCATCGCCTCGGCGGTCCCGGTCCACTCCCCGGTCGGGGTGATCAGGCCGTGCCAGGTGGGCGTCACCTCCTGCTTCTGGCCCCAGAAGAACACGAACTCGCCGGCCCCGCCGGCTTCGAGCGCGCCGAGATAGCGGGCAAGCAGATCCGCTTTCGCCGTGCTGGTCGGCTCGACGGCTGCGCCCCACGCCGTCTTCGGCGCGTCCCACTGGCCGATCACGCCGAGTTCGGTCACCACGATCGGCCCCGTCCAGCCCTGTGCCCGTGCCCGGCCGATCACGCTCGGCAGCGCCTCGCCGTAGGAATTCAGTCCGAGCACATCGATATCGGGCGCGAACTTCATCAGCCGTCGTACCTTGTCCTCGCCGGTCTCGGCCAGCACCGCCATGGTCGGGTGGTCGGGATCGATCGCCTTGGTGCGGCGTGCCGCCTCTCCGATGGCGGCATAGACGAGATCGGGGTCGGGCGCGTCGGCTTCCACCTCGTTGCCGATGCCCCACATCAGCAGGGCGGGATGGTCCTTGTGGGCGCGGACGAAGGCCTCGAGCCGGGTGAGCTGCTCCTCCACCGCCGCGCGGTTGGCGTAGTCGAAGCCGCGGCGCGGCGGCTCCAGCCAGAAGCCGAGGGCCACCTTCAGGCCGAGCTTGTCCGCCGGATCGAGGATTTCATTGCCCAGGTCGCCATAGGTGCGGACGGCGTTGGCGCCCAATCCCTTCAACTCGTCGAGCCGCTCCCATCCGGCCGCGCCATGGATCACGAACGGCTTGCCGTCGACCAGGATCCGGTCCCCGGAGACTGCAACCTCGCCGGCGAACGACGGGGTTGCGGCAAGGGGCGCGGCAAGGGTCGCGGCAAGGGCGGCGGCGATCCCGACCGTTCGCGGTACCCCCCGGGACAACGGCAGCCAGGGCGAGCGGCGAAGTGGAAAGCGGGCCAAGGGCTTCTCCCGGAAGGAACGGGTCGTCAGAACAGGCGGCTGCCGTCCGGTGCGTCGAGATCCGGGCGGACGAGGACCACCGCGCCCTCATCGTCGGGGACGCCGAGGGTGAGGACCTCGGACAGGAACTTGCCGATCTGGCGCGGCGGAAAGTTGACGACGCAGAGCACCTTGCGGCCGATCAGGCTTTCCGGCGTGTAGTGCACGGTGATTTGAGCGGACGAGCGCTTGATGCCGATCTCCGGCCCGAAATCGATCTCGAGCTTGATGGCGGGCTTGCGCGCTTCCGGATAGGGCAGTGCGGCAACGACGGTGCCGACCCGGATGTCGACCTTGAGGAAATCGTCGAAGCCAATGGTAGCGAACGGCACTGCGGCCTCGGTCATGGGTATGCTCCGGTGGATGGATAAGGGCTGAGGTTCAGGCGACGCGGCGGCCTTCCCGCCAGACCGCGCGCACGATGGGAACGCGGCCGGGGCGATGGGAGACGCGGACCAGGTCCGCACGCAGGCCGGGGGCAAGGGTGCCCCGGTCGTGGAGGCCGACGGAGGCGGCGGGATTGCGGGTGACGAAGCCGACTGCCGCGGGAAGATCGAGCCCGTCCACGCGCTCCGGCAGCACGAAGGCGGCATGGATCAGGCTGAGCGGCACATAATCGGAGGACAGCACGTCGAGAAGGCCGCGCCCGGCGAGATCGGCGGCCGAAGCGTTGCCGGAATGGGAGCCACCGCGCACCACGTTCGGCGCACCCATCAGCACCTTCAGCCCGGCGGCGCGGGCGGCGGCGGCCGCGTCCACCGTGGTCGGGAACTCGGCGATGGAAACGCCCTCGGCCACGGCCTCGGCGACGTGGGCGGCCGTCGCGTCGTCGTGGCTCGCCAGGATCGCGCCCGCGGCGTGGGCGAGCGCAACCAGCTTGGGCCGGTTGATGGCCGCACGCTCGATGCCGACGCGCTGCCGGTAGGCGACATAGGCGTCCATCTCCGCGTCGCCGAACCCGGCCTTGGCCTGGTAGTAGCGGCGGTATTGCGCGATGTCGACGAACTGCCGCTGGCCGGGCGTGTGGTCCATCAGAGAGGCGAGCCGCACCGCGCCGAGCGCGAACAGCGGCTCTGCCTCCTCCACCACCGTGGCGGCGGGAATCTCGCAACGCAGGTGCACGAAATGATCGGCCCTCAGCCGGTCCTCGGCCTGCGCCTCGTTCAGGGCATCGACCAGAACCCGGGTCTCCCGGCCGACATCCTCGGCGTCGGGGTCGGAACCGACGCGCAGCGCATCGAACACCGTGGTGATGCCCGAGCCGGCGATCTGGGCATCATGGGCCTGCACGGCTGCGACCGCGTCCCACCGCACCCCGGGCCTCGGGGCGAAATGGCTTTCCAGATGGTCGGTGTGGAGCTCGACGAGGCCCGGCAGCAGGAAGTCGCCTTCCAGGTCCTCGATGCCTTCGGCCGTGCTGAGGCCGTCGTCGATGGCGGCGATCCGCCCGTCCCGCACGGCGAGCGAGCCCGTCACCACGCGGTCGGCCAGCACCAGACGGGCATTGGCGAGAACGAGATCGCGGCCCATCAGCGCTCATCTCCGAAACGGCCCGGCTCCGTGCCCTGGCGACGGGCGGCCAGAGGGCCGCCGAGCGGCACGAACCGGCGCACCAGGAACGGCCCGCCGCCTTCGGGCTCGACGAAATGGGCGATGGCGTCGACCGTCACCGGGCGGCCGAGCGCGGGGGCGAAGAAGGTGCTGGCGGCCTCCTCGGCGGCGTCGAGCATTTCGGGAGCGAGGGCGTCTGTCAGCGTCATGTGGAAGCGGAACTGTTCCAGGACGTAGGGATAGCCGAAGGCGGCGAGCAGTTCTTCCTGCCGCGGCGAAAGCCCGGCCCGGCGGCGGCGGCCGAGTTCGGCTTCGTCCGGCGGCCGGCGAAAATGGTCGAACGCGCGCACGAGATCGGCGGCGAGGCGCTCGAGCTCGGGCGACGGCGCATCGGGCACGAGCGCAAGGAAGGCACCGAGTCGGCCGAGGCGCAGGCCGGCGATCACGGCTGGCGCGCGCGTGGCGGCGAACGCGTCGAGGGCGTCGTCGAGCGCGGCCTCGTCCGTGCCGTCGGCGAGCGCGATCGGCGCCTTCAGCGTGCCATGGAAGCCGTAGCGCCGCGCACCGCGTGTCAGCGCGGCGAAATCCCCGGCACTGATACCCCCGACCGCCGGCTGTTCCGTTTCGGCCCCCGTCACCGCATCACGGCCGAGCCACCGCGCGCCGAGCCGTGCCAGCAAGCTGGCCGGGCGCGGCGCATAATAAAGGGCGTGACGGAAAGCGGGCGGCATCGGCGGGCTCGTCGGAGGGGCGCTCTCGCGCCGGCAGAAGGTCGAGGGTCCCAGGGCGGCACGCCGCTCCGGTCGCGGGTGGGCCCCGCTCAGTCGCCGACGATCTTGACCAGTGTTCCGGGCGGAATCTGGACGGCGGGATTGATCTGGTTCAGCACCGTGAACAGATCGCGGGCATAGGGGCCGGTCGAGCCCTTCATGCGCATGGCCAGCGTGTCGATGGTGTCGGTGGGGCCGGTCCGGATGACGCGGATGCGCAGCGGCTTCAGCGCGGCCCTCTCCTCGGCCGTCAGCTGGTGGAAGCTCGCCAGCGTGTCGGAGAACGCCCGCTCGAAATCGGGCGAGGGGCTGGCGGTGGCGAAGATGAAGCGGTAGGTGCGGGTCGGCGTGCGCACGAGTGCGATGCGGAACGACCAGCCGTCGGAGATGGCGGCCGCGGTCGCGGTCGGCAGGCCGTTCATGTTGGTGGTGCGGATGCTGTCCTCGATCAGCCCCTTGACCCAGCCCGAGCGCAGATAATCCGGCAGCGACATCGCGCCGGGCACGTCGATGCCGTCGAAGCGCATGGCGATGCGGCCGCCGTCGCTCGCCAGCACCGCGCGCGGCGTGTTGTCGAGGGTGAAGCCCTGCGGCACCGTGAAGGCGATGCCGAGCACGCTGTGCTGGAACGAGGTGCCGCGCACGAAGCCCTCGCGGGGATCGTCGCCATAGAGCATCCCGTCGAGATCGCGCAGGTAGGCGTCGCGGTCCTGTTCGCCCACGTCGGTGCCGGCGAACTGGCGCGCCTCGCGGGTGGCGAGTTCGATGCGTTCCGGCGTCGCCGGGTGGGACGACAGGAAGTCCGGCCGGTTGCTGCCCGCCGACTGACGGGAGGCGTTGAGCGCCGAAAACTTGCCCATCGCGGTCAGGAAGCGCGCGGCGGCAAAGGGATCGTAGCCGGCGCGTGCCAGCGTCCTGACCCCGATGGAATCGGCTTCCAGTTCCTGGGCCTGGCTGAAGCGCGCCAGGGAAAGCTGGGCAGTTGCGACCGCCGACTTCGCCGCAGTGGAATCGCGCACCGCGTCCGCGACGCGGCTGACGACCGCCGCGGCCTCGGCGCGCTGCTGCCGCGCGAAGGCGTGCTGGGCGGTGATGTGGCCCATCTCGTGGGCCAGCACGGCGGCGACCTCGGACGAATCCTCCGCAAGCGCCAGAAGACCGCGCGTGACGTAGACATAGCCCCCTGGCAGCGCGAAGGCGTTGACGGTCGGCGAATTGAGGATGGTGACGCGATAGGTCCGGGTTGGATCGTCCGAGGCCGCGACGAGCCGGCCAACCACCCGCGCGACCGCAGCCTCGACCTTCGGATCGGAATAGACGCCGCCATAGGCCGCCAGGATGCGCGGATGCTCGCGTGCGCCGACGGAACTCTCCGGGGAAACGATGGTGCGCGATGCCGCAGGCGCCGCCACGCTGATGGTCGGCGGCTCCGGCGCCGTGAGGGTGCAGCCCGCAAGCAGCAGCATCACGAGCGGAAGCAGCGGCGCAGCCATACGCGAGCGCCGGTTCGTGCGTGAGCGCACCTCCGCCGCCGGCCGCCCGCGATCGGCAGCCCGGCACGCCGCATTCAGCCTCGCCATACCCCGGCCCGTCATAATTCGGTTCGCCAAGCTCCGGCCACCCTAACGCGCCAACCCGCGCAGAGGTTCAACCCGTTTCACCACGTCGGGCCTCGGACCGCCACGTCCGGGCCGCCATCGTCCCGGCCGTTTCACCCCGGTCCGCTGCGCCTGCATCGGCCTGCGCCGTCGCTGCGATTCGCGTCGGTCCAACTCTAGACCGCCGTCGCGCTTCCGGCCACAAGCGATTGAAACCGAAAGCGGAACCCATGCTGCTTCAGGGGGATGGAGCATCCACCGCCGCCTCCGCGCGTTCGATCGTGCCCGGCGCCGCGAGCGCGATCAGGGCGCCGCCGTCATCCTCGATCCAGCCGCGCACCCGGACCCTCGCTCCGGCGAGACCGGCGATGTCGATGCCGTCGGCGCGGTGGCCCTCAAGATCGCTTTCGGCGATCGTCACGGTGAAATCAAGGGTCCATCGCGCGCCGAAATTGAGGAAATAGGTCCGGCCTGCATGTCCGACCGACTGAACCACCCCCTCCACGATGGTGAGGCGGCCCGCCGCTGCCGACAGTGTCGGATCGCCGGCATCGCGCACCATCCGCGCGTCCGGGCTCCAGACGCCGCGGCGGGCCTCGCGCGCCGGGCGTTCGGCGGCGGCGATGCGACGCGCCGCGCGCCTGTCGCACGACACGTTCTCGGCTTCCGGGAAGGCAATCAGGATGCCATCGGAGACGAGGGCGGCTGCGAGATCGCGGCCTTGCGCCTCACCCTCGGCGCCGGGAAATCCGCCGCCATCCGCCGGAACGTCGAGTGAAATATCGGCCGCGATGCGGCCCCAGCGATCCACACCCGCCACCGGCGTGATGCGGGCAGCGCGGCCGGCCACCGCGGCGTCCAGCGCCTGCCGCGCCTCTTCCGCCGCCTCCGACGGAAGAGAGGGCAGGGCGACGCCGGCAAGGCGCAGCCTGCGGCCATCCTCGAGCAGGAGTTCGGTCGGGGAAACCGCGGAGGACACCTTCGCCGCGAATGCCGGAGCAGCGCATGGCGCGGGCTCGGCGGCGCGGGCGGAAACCGGAACGGCCAGGACCGCCACCGGCAACACCAGCAAGGCCCAGCCGGCCGGGAGGACGGTCCTGCCCGCAGTTTCCCCGTCGGTCGAACGCCTGACGAACGTGGATTTCGTCGAGAAGACCGCCGTCGGTTCGGCCTTCGACGCGCAATCCTCCTGAACGACAGTAGGGCAGAGACCACGGCCGGCGTTCCCGGCGGCGGAATGGCTGGCGACGGTCGGCGGGCGGGTGCGCAAAGGGCTGGCTTGGCTGTGCCGCATCGGCATGGACCGGAATCGAGGCCGCGTCACGAGGCGGGGCTCCGCTCGGATGATCGTCGCCAGACTGTGCCGAAGGTTTGCGACGCTTTCAATGCGGGCCCCGTCTGCGGCGCCGCCGCCACGGTGGCGGAATTCCCTAGGCTGACGAAATTTGGTCTCGATGTGGCGAGTTGACGGCAGCCCTGTTCCAATCAATGGTCGTTCTCTCTATCAAGGCGGATGCTGCCGGCGATGGATCGCTCCGGGTTTTGGGGGAGCCTCCGGCTATGAGTTTCGTGTTCTGTTCCCGTTTGGAGGGGTCAATGGCGCAATCGACCGCGCGTGACGAGATTTTCCGTTTCCTCTCGTCGGCGTGGGAGGCTGGGCGGAACCGTCCGGCGGCCGGCGCCATCCGGCGGAGCGGCAGGGGGCTTGGCCTGCCGAAGCCGATCGGCCGTATTCTGCAGGCTGCCGCCGTGGCCGGTGCCTTCGCCGGTGCGGCCGGAACCGCCTCGGCGCAGACGGCTGCCGCCCCTTCGGCGCCGTCCGTGATCGTGGCGCCGATCGTCGATCAGGACGTCTCGACCCGCTTTCAGTTCGTGGGCAACGTCGAGGCGATCCAGCAGGTCGATCTGAAGGCCCGCGTCCAGGGTTTCCTTGATGAGGTGGCCTTCACCGAAGGCGCCTACATCAAGACCGGCCAGCTCCTCTACCAGATCGAGCAGGCACCGTTCCAGGCGCAGCTCGCCCAGGCCCAGGGCCAGCTCGCGGCCGGCAAGGCCCAGCTCGCTTCCGCCCAGGCGAACCTCCAGGAAAAGCAGCTCACCCTCGACCGGCAGACCGCGCTCGTGAAGAGCGGCACGGTCTCCCAGGCCGTCGTCGACACCGCGACCGCGGATCGCGACGTGGCCGCGGCGAGCGTGCAGCAGGCGCAGGCGGCCATCGCCCAGGCCGAAGCGCAGGTTCAGACCGCGCAGCTCAACCTGTCCTACACCACGATCTCGGCGCCGATCGCCGGGCGCATCGGCGTGACCAACTACACCGTCGGCAACCTCGTCAACGAATCCTCGGGCACCCTCTCGACCCTCGTGCAGGTCAACCCGATCCGCGTCGCCTTCGCGATTCCTGAAAAGGACTACGTGACGGTGATGCGCAACGTCTCGAAGGGCGCGAAGACGAGCCAGCAGGCGGAGACGGTCACGGATCAGGCCGCGATCGGTGCCGGCCCCGACAATGAGACGTTCAAGCCGAGCCTCGTCCTGCCGGACGGCTCGACCTACAAGAACGACGGCAAGATCGAGTTCATCAACAACCAGGTCAACGCCAACACCGGCACGGTGACCGTGCGCGCGATGTTCGACAATCCGGACAACCTGCTGCTGCCGGGCGAATATGTGATGGTGACGATTCAGGTCGGCGAGACCACGAAGATGCCGGTGGTGCCGCAGAGCGCGGTGCTGCAGACCGCCGATTCCACCTACGTGTTCGTGCTCGACACCGACAACAAGGCGGTGAGCCGGACGATCACCTACAACCCCCAGATCAAGGTCAATGGCGGTTATGCCGTGACGTCGGGCCTCATCGCCGGCGAGACCGTGATCGTGGACGGCGTGCAGAAGATCAAGCCCGGCATGGTGGTGGCGCCGACCTTCGCCACCGCCGCCAGCAATCCCGGCATTCCGGTGACGGAAGAGCAGCAGCAGGGAACCGAGAAGCCGTCGACGACGACGGACAAGACCGCTCCCGCCGCGACCGCTCCCGCAGCTCCTGCCGCCGGGAAATAACCGATGTTCTCAGCGATCTTCATCGCCCGCCCCCGTCTCGCCTTCGTCATATCCATCGTCCTGACCATCGCCGGTGCGCTCAGCATCTACTCGATGGCCGTGGCGCAGTACCCCAACATCACGCCGCCCGTCGTGCAGGTCACGGCGAGCTATCCGGGCGCGGACGCGGCGACGATCGCCGCCACCGTCGCCCAGCCGATCGAGCAGCAGGTCAACGGCGTCGCCGGCATGATGTACATGTCGTCGGTGTCGTCGTCCGCCGGCAGCTACACGCTGCAGGTCACGTTCGCGGTCGGCACGGATCCCGACATCGCACAGGTCGACGTCCAGAACCGCGTCGCCCTCGCCCAGGCGCAGCTGCCGACCCTCGTCAACAATCTCGGCGTCAACACCCAGCAGCAATCGACCAGCCTGCTCGCCGCCATCAGCATCTATCCGACGAAGAAGGGCATCGACCCGATCTTCCTGTCGAACTATGCGGCGATCAACATCCAGACGCCGATGCAGCGCATCAACGGCGTTGCGTCCACGACCCTGTTCGGCGCGCTCAACTATTCGATGCGCCTCTGGCTCAACCCGGACAAGATGACCGCGCTCAAGATGTCGCCAAACGACATCATCAACGCGGTGAACAGCCAGAACATCCAGGCGGCGCTCGGCCAGATCGGCGGTCCGCCGACGCCGAACACCCAGGTTCTCCAGTTCCAGATCACCACGACCGGCCGCCTGACGACGGCGGAGGAGTTCGGGAACATCATCCTGCGCACCGGTGACGACGGTGCCGTCGTGCGCGTGCGCGACGTTGGCCGCGTCGAACTCGGCGCCCAGTCCTATGCCCAGATTTCCCGCCTCAACGGCGAGGAAGCCACCACCCTCGGCCTCTATCAGCTGCCGACCGCCAACGCGCTGTCCGTGGTCGAGCAGGCCCGAGAGCTGCTGGCGACTCTGAAGACCCGCTTCCCGCCGGGCGTCGACGCCCAGGTGATCTACGATTCCACCCTGTTCGTGTCGGCCTCCATCGACGAGATCATCAAGACGCTCATCGAGGCCGGCATCATCGTTCTGATCGTCGTCTATGTGTTCCTGCAGGATCTCAAGGCGACCATCGTGCCGGCCGTCACGATTCCGGTCTCGCTGATCGGCGTGTTCGTCGTGCTGGCGGCGCTCGGTTTCTCGGCCAACACCATCGACCTGTTCGCCGTGGTGCTAGCCGTCGGCCTCGTCGTCGACGACGCCATCGTGGTGGTGGAGAACGTTCAGCGCCTGATGGAGGAAGAGGGGCTCGACCGCCGGTCCGCCGCGGTGAAGGCGATGACCCAGGTCACCGGCCCGATCATCTCCACCACGCTGGTGCTGTTCGCGGTGTTCGGCCCGGTGGCGTTCCTGCCGGGTATCACCGGCGAGCTCTACCGCCAGTTCGCCGTCACCATCTGCGCGGCCGTCGGTATCTCGGCCATCAACGCGCTGACGCTGTCGCCGGCACTCTGCTCGCTGGTGCTGAGCGTGCCGAAGGCGCCGAAGCGCGGGCCGTTCTACTGGTTCAACACCGGCCTCGACAAGACGCGCAACGGCTATCTCGGCATCGTCGGCATGATCGCGCGGCGGTCAATCGTCGCCGGCCTGATCGCGGTCGCCGCGGGCGCCGGTGCCGGCTATCTGTTCGGCAAGCTGCCGACCTCGTTCATCCCGAACGAGGACCAGGGCGTGCTCTATGCCGATATCCAGACGCCGGCCGGTTCGGCGCTACCGCGCACCGACGCCGTGCTGAAGCAGGTCGAGGAAATCGCGAGCAAGACGCCGGGCGTCGCCCACGTCATCACCATCGCGGGCTATTCGATCCTGACCCAGTCGGCGATCTCCAACGCGGGCACCGCGATCATCGCGCTGAAACCGTGGGACGAGCGCACGACGCCCGAAACCGGCCTGATGGGCATCTACACCCACCTCAAGGAGGCCTTCAACGCCATCCCCCAGGCCAACATCCTGCCGTTCCCGCCCCCGGCCATTCCCGGCCTCGGTCAGGCCAGCGGCTTCGACTTCCGTCTGGAGGCGGTTGGCGGGCAGTCCTACCAGGAGATGGCGCAGGCCGCGACGTCGGTGATCGTCGAGGCGAACCAGGATCCGCGCATCGAATACGCCCAGACGTCGTTCTCGGCCGCGATGCCGCGCATCTATCTCAATCTCGACCGTACCAAGGCCGAGAGCCTCAAGGTCGCCGTGTCCGACGTCTTCAACGTGCTGCAGGCGTTCCTCGGCTCCTACTATATCAACCAGTTCAACTATCTGAGCCGCACCTTCCAGGTGAACATCCAGGCCGAGACCGGCTTCCGCACCAAGGTCGACGACATCAACCGGCTCTATGTCCGCAACGCGGACGGCAACATGGTGCCGATCTCGACCCTCGCCTCGCTGGAGACGCACTACGGCTCCGACCTCGTCTACCAGTACAACATGAACCCGGCGGTGCAGATCACGGGTTCGGCGAAGGCTGGCCATTCCTCCGGTGACGCCATGGCGGCAATGGTCGATGCCTTCAACAAGACGCTGCCGACCGGCTACGTCTACGAATGGTCGGGACTGTCCTATCAGGAGGCGAGCCAGACGGCGATGACCGTCATCCTCATCTTCGGCCTCGCGATCACCTTCGGCTATCTGTTCCTCGTCGGACTTTATGAAAGCTGGATGATCCCGTTCGCCGTGATGATGTCGGTCACGGTCGCCGTGCTCGGATCCGCGATCACGCTGACGATCGTGGGGATAGACAACAACGTCTATACCCAGATCGGTCTCGTGCTTCTTGTCGGTCTCGCCGCCAAGAACGCCATCCTGATCGTGGAATTCGCCAAGGAACAGCGTGAGGAGTTCGGCAAGACCCGCTTCGAGGCGGCCCTTGCCGGCGCCCGCATGCGGTTCCGCGCCGTGCTCATGACCGCGTTCGCCTTCATCATCGGCCTCGCGCCGCTGGTGGTGGCGACCGGTGCCGGCGCCCACAGCCGCATCGTGCTCGGCTTCACGGTGATCGGCGGCCTGCTGTTCGCCACCGTGTTCGGCATCATGGTCATCCCCGGCCTCTACGTGATGGTGCAGTGGTTCGGCGATCGGGTGATCGGCAGGAAGCCGGACCGCCTGCCGGTCAAGCACGGCAACCCGCCGCATGACGGCGGCGGGGAAGGCGGGACGCCGGCTGCGGCGCACTGATCGCGGATGGCGGGGCGCCTTCGCCCCGTTCCGTCAGTCCCGGGGGAAGTCCTCCTCGGATCGTCAAAGAAAAGGCCCCGGCGGATATCCCCGCCGGGGCCTTTTTCGTCAGTGGCCGGCTCGTTTGAGCCCGTTCCGACCGGAGGATCAGCTCTGATCGGACAGTGCCCTCAGGCGGCCGGAATGAATGCCATCGCCTCGATCCAGGTGATCTGGCAGAGGTCGCCCGGCGAGATGCCGGCAAGATCATCCGCGACCTGCGGATTGGCGGCCGGGATGGTGCGAAGAAGCTTGTCGTGACCTTCGAAGGTCACGGTCTGGGCGGTCTTGTTCACGTCGACCAGCACGGCGTTGATGGTCTTCTGCGAACCCCAGAAGTTCTCGGGCAGCGGGCCGGTGGCGTCGACGTCGACCTGGAGGTCGGAGAGGAGCCCGGCGACGCCGCTGTCGGCCTTCTGCAGCGCGGTCACGGCGCCCGGGGCGATATAGACCGTCACCTTCTCGTCCGGCTTGATCTGCGACAGGTCACCGACGATCGGGGCGATGTGATAGGCGTACTGGTCGCCGTTCTCCTGCTTCACCACCACGTTGCGGTTGGGCACGTCGACCGAGACGATGGTGAGGACGCGGCTCTGCACCTTCACCTCGCCGATGCCCTTCAGCGTCAGCGTCTGGGGGGCGGTGAACTGGGCTAACGCCACGGCCGGCTGGGCGGCGACGATGGCGGCGCCGCCGGCGAGGACGAGGAAGCCGCGGCGCGTCAGGTGGTTCGCGAGCGGGGCGAAGGCGTTAACGTCCTGCAAAGACATGGGATCTCCTGCGAGAGTGAACGAGAGTGCGAGCGTGAAGCCGTCCGCGGCTGACGCGGCCGGTGCCGTAGAATGCGGAGCCGATCGCGCCGACGGGAACGCGACGCCGCCCCGGTAGACGTGCGCTGGTGAAGCGCGGCCTCGGAGTTCCCGGTCTGGTTTCCGTCCGAACGGGCTCGCCCGGCCATGACGGAATCCAGGCGAGAGGAAGTTACCCCGGCGGCGTTCCGGTGCTTTCCGAAGCACCGGTTCCGGCCGGTCGTCGCCCGACTCATGTCATATCAAGCGCACGGAACGGATGCATGACCCGTCGCGGCGCGCAGCCGGCTTTTTTTGTCCGCTTGCGGAAAAGGGCGCATCGAAGCGCATGCGCGAACACGCCATGCACGGTCGATGCACGGTCCATGCGCGGTGGGTAAGCGGGTGAAGGGCGAAAAAGAGCGCGCATGACGGGCTTCGACGGCGCGCATCACGCGCAGGCGGTCACGCCTCGCCGTCGTCGCCTTCCGGCTCGGTCTCCGGACCCGATGGCCGGGCGAGGTCGTCGTAGAGCCGGCGGGCCTCCGGTGCACCGCCGCGCCGTTCGGCGAAGCCGGTGATGCGCACGACGCGGACCTCGCGGCCGATGGCGACGGTGATGACGTCGCCGGCCCGAACGAGGTGGCTCGAGCTCTTGATGCGCTCTCGGTTGATCCGCACCTTGCCGGCGGTGATCAGCTCCTGAGCGAGGGTGCGGGTCCGCGCGAAGCGCGCGAACCACAGCCACTTGTCGAGGCGCTGGCGGTCGGGGCTTTCACCGTCCGCCATATCGCCGGCCTCCCGGGGGGCCTGCCGCGCGTTCGGCCGGCCGGACCGTCACCGGCCCCGCCGCTCGAGATCGGCCTTGAGGGCGGCGAGGGCGGCGAACGGCGAGTTGGGGTCGATCGTCTGCTGACGGCGCTCGCCGCGGTCCCCCTGGGGCCGGTTGTTGTCGCGGCGCTGACGGTCGTCCCGCCGGTCGTCGCGCTTGTCGGCCTGACGCTCGCCACCGCGTTCGCCGCGGTTGTCGTCCCGGCGGCCCTTGCCCGCATCGCCGCCGCGATTGCCCCGATCCTCGAAGCGGTTGCGGCCGCCTTCGCGACCCTGACCGTCGCGGTTCTGGCCGCCGCGACCTCCGCGCGACTGGGAATCGCGGGCGCCGTCGCGAGACGGAGCGTCCTGCCGGGTCGCCTCGGCGGCCACGGCCTCACCGGCTGCGGGCGCGGAAGAACCGCCGCGTTCGCCACGGTTGCCGCCGCGTCCGCGATCGCGGTTGTCGCGCTGGCCCGGACGGCCGCCGTTGCGGCGCTGCTGGTTGCCATGGCGCTCGCCGCGCCCGGCGGGACGCCAGACCTCGACCAGGGCCGGCTCGGCGTCTTCCGCCGCGACCGGCTCAGCCGAAGCGGGCTCGCCGAGAGCCTCGGCCTCGGCAGGCTGCAGGGGTTCGGCCATCGGGCCGGTCTGCAGCGCCTCGGTCTCGGCGTGGGTCTCGACCTCCGCCTCGATGGCGGCTTCGGCGTCGGCGGCCTCGCCCAGCGCCGCGATCACGGCAGCCTGGCGGGCTTCGGCATCGTCCGCGGCGTCGGCGGCCGGCGTCTCCGCCGCGTCCTCGACAACGAAGGGCTCGGCAGCGGAGGCTTCGGCGACGAAGGCTTCGGCAGGGGACGTCTCGTCAACGGCTTCCGGCGCGGTGTCCTCGCCAACGGTGCCGGCGACGAGTTCCGCCTCGGCTTCCGCAGCGGTGATGTCCTCGCCCGCCGCGGCCTCGATCGGCTCGACGGCGGCCGGGGCTTCGGTCTCGGGCGTGACGGCGGCGGCATCGACCGGCGCGGGCGCCTGCGGCGCCGGGCGGCGGTCCATGCGATAGCCGAGACCCTTGAGGATCGAGGCGAAATCCTCGCCCGAGCAGCCGACGAGCGAGGTCATGCGCACGGTGGCCATGAAGCCGCCCTGCGGATGGGCGCCTTCGGGCGCGGGACCGGCATCCGGGCCGGGACGCCACGCCAGGATCGGGCGGATGATGTCGGCGAGGCGCTCCAGGATGTCGATGCGCACGGCGCGCACGCCGCAGACCTTGAAGCCGCAGACGCGGTAGAGATCGGGCGGCACCGTCGGGTCGACGGTGATCGAGGTGCGGCCGGAGGCGGAAAGCTGCGGCACGTCGAGCAGGCCGGGCACGCCGAGATCGGCGTGCTTCAGCGCCCACAGCACCGCGAGAAGGCGGCTCGGGGCCGGCTTCAGCAGCGCGGGCACGAAAAGGTGATAGGCGCCGAACCGCACGCCGAGCTGGCGCAGCGCGCCACGGCCCGGCTGGTCGAGGCTCTTGATCTCATCGCTGATCGCCGGCCGTTCCACCACGCCGAGACCCTCGGCGATGCGGAAGGCGATGCCGCGGGCAAGGCCGCCGAGTTCGGTCGCTGCCGTCAGGTCGAACAGCGGCTTCAGGAGTGTGCCGATATGGGTCGACAGCCACGTCGCGACGCGGGCGTGGACCTGATCGCGCGCCGGGCCGGTCAGATGCTCGTCGGCCAGCAGCACGAAGCCCGGCTTCAGGGCCTCATCGCCGGGAACCAGCTTGGCGACGACGTCGCCGAGCCAGCGGATGGCGCCGTCGGCGGCAAGCACGAAGTCGCCGTCCTGCGCGGGGGAGAGCCTCTCCGCGCGCGCGTCGATCTCGCCGGCGAGCGCCTTGGCCGCCGCCGCACGCAGCGCCTTGCCGTCCACGCCATCCCCGCCTGCGGCGGGCACGAAGCGGAAGCCCTGGAGGTGGCCGACGTGCTGGCCTTCCACCGTCACGTCGCCCGTGGGCGTGATCTCAGCGTCGAGCATCGCATTCTCTCTCAAACGTCTCATCAGCACGCTGGTCCGACGGTCCACGAAGCGCTGGGTCAGCCGTTCGTGCAACGCGTCCGACAGCCGGTCTTCGACATCGCGTGTGACGCCGCGCCAGTGGTTCGGATCGGAAAGCCAATCTCCACGGTTTGCGACATAAGTCCAAGTCCGTATGTGGGCGATCCGGTTGGCCAGCGTGTCGATATCACCATCCACGCGGTCGGCAAAGGCCACCTGCCGGCCAAACCAGTCATCGTCGACGGTGCCGCGGCGCGCAAGGAAGCCATAGAGGGCCAGGATCAGGTCCGCGTGGTTCGCCGGGGCGATCTTGCGATAGTCCGGGACCTGGCAGACATCCCACAGCAGCGCCACCGAAGAGCGGTCGCGGGCGAGCGCGCGGATCTCGGGATCGCGGAGCGCGAAATCGAGCGACACCACGTCGTCGCCCGGCGGGGCGCGGGTCAGCCCCTCCTCGCGCGGGGTCTCGTCCAGCGAGGCGCGCAGCGCGGTGAGCGAGGAGAAATCCAGCACCGAATTGCGCCACTGGAACATGCGCAGCGGCGCGAAATGGTGGGTTTCGAGCGCCTGCACCAGCTCGTCGTCGAACGGGTCGGCACGGCCGGTGACGCCGAAGGTGCCGTCGCGGGTGTGGCGGCCGGCGCGCCCGGCGATCTGGCCGAGTTCGGCCGGCGACAGCAGCCGGTGCTGGTAGCCGTCGAACTTGCGGTTGGCGGCGAAGGCGACGTGCTCGACATCGAGATTGAGGCCCATGCCGATGGCATCGGTCGCGACCAGGAAATCGACGTCGCCGTTCTGGAACAGCTCGACCTGGGCATTGCGCGTGCGCGGGCTCAGCGAGCCGAGCACCACGGCGGCGCCGCCGCGCTGGCGGCGAATCAGCTCGGCGATCGCGTAGACCTCGTCGGCGGAGAACGCCACCACGGCCGACCGGGTCGGCAGCCGCGTGATCTTCTTCTGCCCGGCATAGGTGAGCACCGACATGCGCGGCCGCACCACGACATTGATGCCCGGCACCAGCTTCTCGAGCAGCGGCCGGGCGGTCGGCGCGCCGAGCAGCAGCGTCTCGTCGCGGCCGCGCAGCGACAGGATGCGGTCTGTGAACACCCGGCCGCGGGCGAGATCGCCCGCGAGCTGCACCTCGTCGATGGCGACGAAGGATAGGTCCGTCGTCTCCGGCATCGCCTCGACGGTGCAGACGAAATAGCGCGGCTTCGCCGGCTCGATGCGCTCCTCGCCGGTCACGAGGGCGACGGCATCGACGCCGGCGCGCTCCACCAGCCGGCCATAGACCTCGCGGGCCAGCAGACGGAGCGGCAGGCCGATCAGGCCGCCGCCGTGGCCGAGCATGCGCTCGATGGCGAGGTGGGTCTTGCCGGTATTGGTCGGGCCGAGCACCGCCGTCACGGTTCTGGCGCGGGCAGACGGCGGCAACGGCATTTTCATCGCAACGGTCATGGTGGCGCAGTGCTCAAATCCGGGAGGGGGAGAGCGGAACCCGGCGGTCGCGACGCGAAGCGGCGGGCTCGGGGCGGACGCACCCCGGCAATGCCCGAACGGACGGCGATTGCCGTCCCGGCTCTGCGCGGCCTGGGAAGAGGCGGATCGTTCCGGTGATCTCCGGCATCGCGCCGGCGGCTCCCTCGGTGTGGTCGGCGTCGCGGCAGGCTCGTCCGCGTCACGGGCCGAAGGGTTGCTCCGGCGCACGCGGAACGGCGCTGTTCGCCCGGCCGCTCAGGCAACGCACGGTCGGCAGTCAACGCAGGTCTGCAGTCAAAGCACGTCTGCAGTCAACAAACCGCCCGTGCCGTGTCGCGCGGGCCGTCATGCTCTAGCACATGCAACCGGGTTGCACAGCCCGGGCGAGGCGGCAAACGCGAGATTCCCGGCGGGCCTGTCCACCATGGACGGAACGAGACGCGAACGAAACGCGGTCGAATCGCGGACTGTTCCCGATTCCGGGTTTGTTCTCACGATATCTTGCGGTTTGACTGTTCTGCGAGACGAGATGTTGTAATCGGCGGCGACGATCCGAGCGCTCCCCGCGAAAAGACGCGAGTCACATCAAAGGGTTGGCGTCAAGGCGTGGGCGCGGCTGGCGCCCGGGTCTGGAAAGAAGAGGGAACGAATCAGGCGCGAATCGGCAATAGAGCCGTGTTCATCCTTTGATCTTTCCATATGATGTGTGTTCGCAAATGACGACCACAAGAAATCGTCAGTATTTCCGATGCAATTTAGTCATTACGTTAACGATTCATTAACCCTGTTCGGTCGCAGGGAACCTGCCGCTAGAGGATATCCGTTCAGAACGAACCGATCTGACCGGAAAGCGCTCCAGCGGACAGCGGCGAGACGCCGTCGCGCAAGCGCGCACACAGGGGGGGCGGTCTGACGATCGCGAGTTTCAGGTGTCGCGGTTGCCGCGCTCCAGGGTGTCGGTCAGCGCGGAAATCCGCTCGGCCGCGGCGTCGAGCCGGGCGGCGATATCGGCCTCGAGTTCGCTCTCGCTGGCGGCGAGCCGGGCGTTCTCCGCCTTCAGTGCCGCGAGTTCCGCCGCGAGGCCCTGGGTCTTGCGCTCCAGTTCGGACAGCTGGTCGATCACCATCACGCCGGCCATGACGGTCAGGCGCTGGTCTCCGATCTCGCCGAAGCTCGACCTCAACTGGTTGATGCAGGAATCGAAGCGCTTGCCGAGGCCGATCAGCCGCTCTTCCTCGCCGTCGTCGCAGGCCATCCTGTAGGTGCGACCGTTAATGGTGACCGCGACTTGCGCCATCGTGTCCTCGAATCCTTGAAGGGTCAGCCGCCGTGGCGTTCCAGCACGGTGCGGATCGATTCCATCGCGGCGACCAGCCGGCGCGAAACCTCCTTGTTGGTGTCCTCGATGCGGGCCGAGCGGGCCTCGGCCTGATCGAGATCCTGGGCGAGCCGCGAGCGGTCCTCGTCGAGGCGCTGCAACTGCTCTTCGAGAAGGCCCTTGCCGCCGTCGATCTCCGCCCGGTGTTCCAGCGCCGCTTCCAGCCGTCCGAGCGCCGCCCCGAGGCGGGCGAAGCTCTCCTCGATGCCCGGTCGTTCGCTCATCCCGTCGCTCCCCGCCACTTCGATCCCGTGTTCCGCCCCGGCACACGGCGTCATTTCAAACCGCCACAGGCAAAGGATTCGTCAACGGCGTTGATGCCGTTGCGAGAAACCCATGCTCATGAGGCAAATTTAGGATGCGCCGGGGCCGCGGTCGAGCCCGGATGATTCCATGCCGGCCGGGCGGGCGCCGTCAGCTGGTGGAGAGGGTGAGATTGCGCACCAGCGGGTAGATCTGGCCTTCCCACTTGCGGCCGTTGAAGACGCCGTAGTGGCCGACGCCGGGCTGCATGTGGTGGCGCTTGAGATAGGGCCGCAGGCCCGAGCAGAGATTATGCGCCGCCGCGGTCTGGCCGAGGGCGCAGATGTCGTCGCGCTCGCCTTCCACGGTGAGGAGGGCGGTCTTGCGGATCGCCTTCGGCTCCACCTTCTCGCCGCGGTAGGTCAGCTCGCCCTTCGGCAGCAGCGCGCGCTGGAACACCCGGTCGATGGTTTCGAGATAGAACTCGGCCGTGAGGTCGAGCACGGCGAAATATTCGTCGTAGAAGGTCTTGATCGCCTGCGCCTTCTCCGTCTCGCCGCGGGCAAGGTGACGGTAGAGATCGCGGTGGGCGGTCTCGTGGCGGCCGAGATTCATCGCCATGAACGACAGAAGCTGCACGAAGCCCGGATAGACCCTGCGACCGGCCCCCGCATAGCGGCCCGGGACGGTGGAGATCAGGTTCGATTCGAACCAGGCCAGCGATTTCGAGGTGGCGAGCCCGTTCACCGTGGTCGGGCTGATCCGGGTATCGACCGGCCCCGCCATCAGCGTCATCGAGCGGGGCACGGCGGGGTTCTTGCGCGCCGACATCACCGCGACGGCGACGAGCGCCTGGACGCACGGCTGGCACACGGCGAGCACGTGGCTGCCGGGACCCATGATCTCCAGGAAGCGGATGACATGGTCGACATAGTCGTCGAAGCCGAACGCGCCGGCTTCCAGCGGAACGTCGCGGGCATTGTGCCAGTCGGTCACGTAGACGTCGTGGTCGCGCAACAGCGTGCGGATGGTGCCGCGCAGCAAGGTGGCGAAATGGCCCGAAAGCGGCGCAACCACCAGGATGCGCGGCTGGACGGCCGCGATGTCCTTGCGGAAATGCAGCAGCGTGCCGAACGGCGTCTGCGCGGCGGCCTCTTCCGTCACCGCCACCTCGGCATTGCCGACGGTCACCGTGCCGATGCCGAAGGGCGGACGGGTGTGGCTCAGACCGGCACGGGCGACGAGTTCCCACGCGGCTGCAACACGCGGGCGGAACGGGAGAATCGCCGCACCCATGCCGAGCGGCAGGGGAGGGCGGGCGGCGACCTTCGCGACGGTTCGCAGCGGCGCCATCAGGTCGTCCTGCAGCTGATACGCGGAATACAACATACCGTCCGCAGCCTCCCCGGTCCGGTTCTGGCCGCCCCCTGCCCTGCGTCGTCGAGACGCCGGGCCTTCGGCCATGTCGGAAACGCTAGTGCATTTTTTTCCGCACTGCGAGATGATTATATCGGTTGTAGACGAGCGGGGGCGCACCGATGGGCGCCGGCCGCGACCAGGAGGGAAACAGCCGTGGCGGCCGCCGTTCTCACGATCTCCAGCAAGAACTATTCGTCATGGTCTCTGCGGGGGTGGCTGCTCTGCAAGATGGCGGGCATCGACTTCACGGAGAAGACGATGCCGATCGACGATCCCTCGACGCGGGCGGAACTGCTGCTGCTGTCGCCGTCGGTGCTGGTGCCGCGCCTGGAGGACGGCGAGGCCAAGGTGTGGGACACCCTGGCGATCGCGGAATATCTCGCGGAGATCCGGCCCGGCTCGGGCATTCTGCCGGGCGACCGGGTGGCGCGCGCCCATTGCCGCTCGGTCTCGGGGGAGATGCACTCCGGCTTCGCCAACCTGCGCTCCGCGCTGCCGATGAACCTGAAGGCGCGCTACGAGAAATATCCCATCTTCGCCGGTGCGGTGCCCGACATCGAGCGCGTCACCGCGATCTGGCGGGAATGCCTGGCGCTCTATGGCGGGCCGTTTCTGTTCGGGAAGACGCCGTGCATGGCGGATGCGATGTATGCGCCGGTCTGCGCGCGTTTCGAGACCTACGCGGTTTCGCTCGACGAGACCTGCCGGAGCTATTGCCGCACGGTGCTGGCCTGGGAGCCGATGGCCGAATGGACCGCCGCCGCGCGCACGGAGCCCGAGGAACTGGAAGAGCTGGAAGTCGAGTTCTGAGCCCCAGACGCCGGAAAAACCGGCCGGAAAAGCCAACGGCACGGCCGTTGCGAGCGGTCGTGCCGTATCGGGATGTTCGGTCTCGTCGTTTGCCGGAACCCCGGTTCCGGCAGGCTGGCCCGGATGTCAGAGATTGTAGACCGGACGCAGGCGAAGGCCGAGCTGCGCGGCCTTGGCGGTGACCTCGATCACCGGCTTGTGGAGCTTCAGGCTGACCACTTCGGCCGAGACTTCCTGGCGGGTGAGGTCGATCAGTTCGCGAAGGGCCTCGACCGGCCAGTTCGGATCGTTCGACACGACGGGCGGGAATTGTGACGCCATGGCGGGTACCTCCCTTTTCTTGTCTGAGGGTTAACGAAACACGAAGCGCCGCCGCTGTCGACTCAAACCGCTTCACGAGATGGCGATCCGCTTGCGGCGCTTCCTCCCAGCCGGAATTCTGGTAAAACGCCGGCCATCGCCGCGGGTTCCGCGCCCGCGGCCGTTCATTTTCGAGAAGCTGAGCAGATGACCGACAACCAGACCCTCGATCTCGCCGATCTCGAACAGGAGCTCGTCGCCCGCATCGAGGCCGCCGCCGACGAGCCCGGGCTGGAGGAGGCGCGCGTCGCCGCCCTCGGCAAGAAGGGCGCGCTGACGGAGCGGCTGAAGGGCCTCGGCGCCATGTCCGACGCGGAGCGCCGCGTCGCCGGGCCGGCGCTGAACGGCCTCAAGGTGCGCGTCACCGAGGCGATCGAAGGCCGCCGGGCCGTGCTGCGCGAGGCGGCGCTGGCCGAGCGGCTGGCGCGCGAGAGCGTCGACATCACGCTGCCGGTGCGGCCGGGGCCCCTGTCGGAGGGCCGCATCCATCCCGTTTCGCAGGTGATCGACGAGCTGACGGCGATCTTCGCCGATCTCGGCTTCGCCATCGCCGAAGGGCCGGATATCGAGACCGACGACAACAACTTCACGGCGCTCAACTTCCCCGTCGGCCATCCGGCGCGCGAGATGCACGACACCTTCTTCTTCGACCCGAAGGAGGACGGCTCGCGCCTCGTGCTGCGCACCCATACCTCGCCGGTGCAGGTCCGCACCATGCGGCAGGGCAAGCTGCCGATCCGCGTGATCTGTCCGGGGCGGACCTACCGCTGCGATTCCGACCAGACCCACACGCCGATGTTCCATCAGGTCGAGGGCCTCGTGGTCGACGAGACCGCGACCATCGGCGAGCTGAAGTGGGTGCTGGAGGAGTTCTGCAAGGCGTTCTTCGAGGTCCCGCGCGTCGACATGCGCTTCCGGCCGTCGTTCTTCCCGTTCACCGAGCCGTCGATGGAAGTCGACATCCGCTGCCGGCGGATGGGCAACGAGGTGCGGTTCGGCGAGGGCGACGACTGGCTGGAGATCCTCGGCTGCGGCATGGTGCATCCGAACGTGCTGCGCAATTGCGGGCTCGATCCCGACAAGGTGCAGGGCTATGCCTGGGGCATGGGGATCGACCGCATCGCCATGCTGAAATACGGCATGCCGGACCTGCGCGCGTTCTTCGATGCCGACCTGCGCTGGCTGTCGCACTACGGCTTCCGCCCGCTCGACGTGCCGAGCCTCCTCGGCGGCCTTTCCGCCGCCTGAGCGGTCCGCGCCCGATTTTCCGATTGACCCGAACCGGGCGGTCCCGGCGCCACGGCGCGCCGGCCTCCGCGGGACGGTGGAGACCCCCAAGATGAAGTTCACGCTTTCCTGGCTCAAGGATCATCTCGAGACCACCGCCGGGCTCGACGAGATCGCGGCCCGCCTGACGACGATCGGCCTCGAGGTCGAGGGCATCGAGAACAAGGGCGCGGGGCTCGAGCCGTTCGTGATCGCCGAGGTGCTGACCGCCGAGAAGCATCCGAACGCCGACAAGCTCCGGGTGCTGACGGTCGATACCGGCGCCGGGGATCCGGTGCAGGTGGTGTGCGGCGCGCCGAATGCCCGCGCCGGCATCAAGGCGGTGTTCGCCGCCCCCGGCACGCGGATGCCCGACAGCGGCGCGGAGCTGAAGATCGGCGCGATCCGCGGCGTGGAAAGCCGCGGCATGATGGTGTCCGAGCGCGAGCTGAAGCTCTCCGACGAGCACAACGGCATCATCGAACTCGCCCCCGACGCCCCGGTCGGCACCCCGTTCGCGGCCTTCGCCGGGCTCGACGATCCTGTGATCGAGATCGCCGTCACCCCGAACCGCGCCGATGCGCTCGGCGTCGCCGGCATCGCCCGCGACCTCGCGGCTTCCGGTATCGGCACGCTGAAGACGCCACCCGTGGTTGCGGTGCCCGGCACCGGGCCGAGCCCGGTCGGCGTGCGGCTCGAATTCGGCGACACGCCGGCGCTCTGCCGCTCGTTCGCGCTGCGGCTGGTCCGCGGCGTGAAGAACGGCCCGTCGCCGGAGTGGATGCAGCGCCGCCTCAAGGCGATCGGCCTGCGCCCGATCAATACCCTCGTCGACATCACCAACTACCTGACCTTCGATCGCGGCCGGCCGCTCCACGTGTTCGACGCCGCGAAGGTGAAGGGCGACCTCGTGGTGCGGCGCGGCGTCGAGGGCGAGGAGATCGAGGCGCTCGACGGGCGCATCTACAAGGTCGACGGCGCGATGTGCGTCATCGCCGACGACAACGGCCTCGAATCCATCGCCGGCATCATGGGCGGCGAGGCCTCCGGCTGCTCGGAGACCACGACGGACGTGCTGATCGAGTCGGCGCTCTGGGACGAGCTCGCCATCGCCCAGACCGGCCGCCGGCTCGGCCTCAATTCCGATGCCCGCTTCCGGTTCGAGCGCGGCGTCGATCCCGCCTTCAACGTGCCGGGGCTGGAACTCGCGACGCGGCTGGTGCTCGACCTCTGCGGCGGCACGCCGAGCGACGTCGTCCTGGCCGGCGCGACCGAGTTTCCGCCGCGCGTGCTCGACTTCCCGTTCGCGGAGGTCAAGCGCATCTCCGGCCTCGATCTCGATGCCTCGGTGATCGCCTCCCATCTCGAACGCCTCGGCTTCAAGGTGACCGGCGAGGGGCCGGTCGCCTCGGTCACCGTGCCGACCTGGCGGGCGGACGTGGAAGGCAAGGCCGACCTCGTCGAGGAGGTCGTGCGCATGGTCGGCGTCGACAACATTCCGCTGAAGCCGCTGGCGCGGCTGAAGCCGGTCGCCGCGCGGGTGCTGACCCAGGGGCAGCTTCGCGCCCGCAACGCCCGCCGCACGCTGGCGGCGCGCGGCCTCGTCGAGGCGCTGACCTGGTCGTTCATCTCCAAGGCGGCCGCGACCGCGTTCGGTGGCGGCAAGCCGGAACTCGCGCTGTCGAACCCGATCGCCTCCGATCTCTCGGACATGCGGCCGAGCCTGATCCCCGGTCTCGTGGCCGCCGCCAAGCGCAACGCCGACCGCGGCCTCGGCGACGTCGCGCTGTTCGAGATCGGCCAGATCTTCCTCGGCGACCAGCCGGACGACCAGAAGCGCGTCGCCGCCGGCGTGCGCACCGGCACGGCGGCGCTTTCCGGCGCCGGGCGCCACTGGGCCGGCGCCGGCGCGCCGGTCGGCGTGTTCGACGCCAAGGCCGACGCCCTCGCGGTGCTGGAATCGGCCGGTGCCCCGGTCGAGCGCCTGCAGGTCACCCGCGACGCCCCGGCGTGGTTCCACCCGGGCCGGTCGGGCACGCTGCGGCTCGGCCCGCTTGTGCTCGGTCATTTCGGCGAGCTTCACCCGCGCGTCGCCGTGCTCCTCGACATTTCCGGCCCGCTCGCGGCGTTCGAGGTGATGTTCGAAGCGGTGCCGGCGCCCAAGGCGAAGGCGACCAAGGCGAAGCCGCCGCTCGCGGTGTCCGACCTGATGCCGGTGAAGCGCGATTTCGCGTTCGTGGTCGACCGCGCCGTGCAGGCCGCCGACATCGTCAAGGCCGCCGCCGGGGCCGAGAAGGCGCTGGTGGAGCGGGTGTCGGTGTTCGACGTCTACGAAGGCACGGGCATCGCGCCGGGCTCGAAGTCGGTCGCGATCGAGGTGGTGCTGGCGCCGAAGGAGCGCACGCTCACCGACGCCGAGATCGAGGCGGTCGGTGCGCGGATCGTCGCCGGCGTCGAGAAGGCGACCGGCGGCGTGCTGCGCCGCTGAGCCGAGGGCGCGCCGGCAACGGCGCGCCGCTCACGCAGCGCCCCCGACGCAGGGTCCCCGATGCAGCGCCCGCACTCAGGGCCGCTGACTCGGTACCTCGGACGCAGTGCCATGGACGGACGGGCGCGGCCGGAGCGACCGGCCGTCACGGGTTCGCGAACGCGGCCCGCCGCGGCCACGGGCCGGTGCGATGCCTCTTGTGGTGGAGGCGGTCGGGGCGCTATCCCTCGGGAGATAAAAGCCGGCGCACCCAAGACCGCCGGCGCCGGACCGTTGCGGTTCGCCGGTCCGGCGGAGACGAAGGCCCAAGCAGAGCGGAAGCCCCATGCGCGCGATTCTCGACGTCATCCTCCTGATCCTCGACCTCTACCAGTGGGTCGTGATCGCCGCGGCGCTGTTTTCGTGGCTCTACGCCTTCAATGTCGTGAACCCGCGCAACGCGGTGGTGATGACCATCGCCAACACGCTCTACCGGCTGACGGAGCCCGTGCTCAAGCCGATCCGCTCGGTGCTGCCGAGCGTCGGCGGGCTCGATCTCTCGCCCGTGGTGCTGCTGATCCTGATCTTCCTGATCCAGAACGTCATCATCCGCTACGTCTATCCCTACGTGTTCTGAGACCGGCGCCGGTGTCCGCCGCAGATGGCCGGCCCTGGACGGTTTCAGGCGCGGGGCTTTCCATTCGCGTGCGGCTGACGCCGCGCGGCGGCCGTGACGCGGTCGACGGCATTCAGGTGCTGTCGGACGGCACCGTCGTGCTCGGCGCCCGCGTGCGGGCGGTGCCTGAAAAGGGCGCCGCGAACACCGCGCTGGAGGCGCTGATCGCCTCCGTCGCCGGCGTGCCGCGTTCGAGCGTCAAGGTCGCCGCCGGCTCGACTGCGCGGGTGAAGACGGTGGTAGTCGCGGGTGATGCCGACAGCGCGGCGGCCGCTCTGGAACGCGCGGTTTCGGCCAAGCCATAGGGCATAACCCCATCGGGAGAGGCTTTTCCGGCAGGGAGGTGAGGGATGATCGTCGCAAAGCCGGGCGGGCGCTTCGGAACGCAGACACGCCCGCTGCCGGCGAGCGTCTACGCCGAAACCGCCGCCCCGGCACCGGACATGCCGCCGCTCGACGGCAGCCGGCACGTGTCGGTCGCCATCGTCGGCGGCGGCTTCACGGGGCTGTCGGCGGCGCTGCATCTCGCCGAGGCGGGCGTGGAGGCTGTCGTGCTGGAGGCCTCCACCGCCGGCTGGGGCGCCTCGGGGCGCAATGGCGGCCAGGTCAATCCGGGGCTGATCCACGATCCCGACACGGTCGAGCGCGATTTCGGCGCCGATCTCGGCGGCCGCATGATCGCGCGGTCCTATGGCGCCCCCGAAATGGTGTTCGGGCTGATCGCGCGCCACGGCATCGCCTGCGAGGCGCGTCAGGGCGGCACCCACCGCGTCGCGTTCGACCGCCGCTCGGCCGCCGGCATCGCCGCGCTCGTCTCGCAATATCGCCGGCGGGCCATGCCGGTGGAGCATCTCGGGCCGGAGGCGCTCGCCGCGCGCACCGGCACCGGCCGCTACCGCGCCGGGCTGGTCGACCCGCGTGGCGGCTCGGTGAACCCGCTCGGCTATGCCCGCGGCCTTGCCCGCGCCGCGCTGAAAGCCGGTGCCGCCGTCCACGGCGAGACGCCGGTGAACGCGGTGCGCAGGGACGGCGGCCTGTGGCGCGTCGAGACCGGGCGCGGCACGGTGACGGCGGAGCGGCTGGTGCTGGCCACCAACGCCTACAGCGACGATCTCTGGCCGAAGCTGCGGCGGACGGTGGTTCCGGTCTACAGCGCCATCGCCGCGAGCGAGCCGCTGCCCGCCGGCCTCGTCGCCCGCATCCTGCCGTCAGGCGGCGGCCTCTACGAGATGGGGCACGACACGGTCTATTACCGGGTCGACAGCGCCGGGCGCCTCTTGATGGGCGGGCGCGGGCCGCAGCGCGACACGTCCGACCCGGCGGACTACCGCCACCTGATCGCCTATGCCGAGCGGCTGTGGCCCGCGCTCGCCGGCGTGCGCTGGACCCATTTCTGGAACGGTCAGCTCGCCATCACGCTCGATCACTATCCCCATTTCCACGAACCGGCCGAGGGCGTGCTCGCCGCGCTCGGCTACAACGGCCGCGGCATCGCCATGGCGACGGTCGCCGGCAGCCTTCTCGCGCGGCGCCTGCTCGGCGATCCGCCGGAGGCGATCGACCTGCCGATCACGCGCGCCCTGAAGCCGATTCCCTTCCACGGGCTCTGGCGTCCGGCCGTCGAGGCGCGCATGCTCTATGGGCGGTTGCGCGACTTTCTCGGGCTGTAGGACTTCGATCCTGATTTCGTGGTCCTGATTTCGTGATTCGGGCTTGAGGTGGCGCAACGCGGTTTGCCGCGAAGGGGCCATGGTTGGCCGGCAAACAGGACGGACTGCCCCGCGCGAGCGGGACGGGCCCACACCGCGGACGCACAACGATCCGGCGGATGGGCAAGGGGCGCGGCCGGAACCGGCCGTAACGGGGAAACACGCAAGGAGGACAATGATGGATGTGCCGCTGAAGCTGACCTTCCGCAATCTCGAGTCGTCCGAATCCGTCGAGACCCGCGTCCGCGAACGCGCCGCGCGGCTCGACCGTTTCCATCCCCGCATCATCGCCCTTCGCGTTTCCATCGAGGTGCCGCACCGTTCGCCCGGAAGCGGCAAGACCGCGCTCGCCATCACCGTCGAGGCGGAGGTTCCCGGCCGCACGCTGATCGCCAAGGCCAACGAGGAGATGCGCGAGACCCGGGGCGACCGGCTGGGGCTGATCGGCCGGGCGTTCGATGCCATCCAGCGCCGGCTCGAGGAAGACTGGAAGATGAAGCGCGGCGCGGTGAAGGTTCACGAGGCGGCCATCGAGACCGGGCGCGTGGTGCGGCTGTTCCCGCAGGAAAGCTACGGCTTCGTCGAAATCGGCGGCGGCGGCGATCTCTATTTCAGCCGCGGGTCCGTGGCGAACGATGCGTTCGACGACCTCGCCGAGGGCATGATGGTCGCCGTCACCCGCGCCATGGGCGAGGGGCCGATGGGGCCGCAGGCGAGTTCGGTGCGCCGGCTGGGCGCCTGATCGGCGTCGCGTTTCCGGCATCGGGCCGGTCTTCACAAAGAAAAACCGCCCGGGGGCCACCCGGGCGGAAAAGTCGAAGAGCGGGTGGGCCGGCGGATTGCCGCCGGCAGCCTTTTCACGCGGCGGGGATCACGCCGCGATGCGAACCTGAGGAGCGGCGTTGCGCACCTCCTCGCCGACATGGTCCTCGAACTTCGAGAAGTTCTTGGCGAACATGGCGACGAGCTTGCGCGCCGTCTGGTCGAAGGCCGCCTTGTCGGCCCAGGTCTTGATCGGATAGAGCACGTGGGGTTCGACCCCCGGCACGGCCGTCGGCACCTGGAAGCCGAAATAGGGATCGGTGCGGAAGCCGGCCGATTTCAGCGAGCCGTCGAGGGCGGCCGAAAGCAGGGTGCGGGTCACGCGGATCGGCATCCGCCGGCCGACGCCGTAGCTGCCGCCGGTCCAGCCGGTGTTCACCAGCCAGCAATCGACATTGTGCTCGGCGATGAGATCGCGCAGCAGGTTGCCGTATTCCGACGGATGGCGCGGCATGAACGGGGCGCCGAAGCAGGTCGAGAACGTCGCCTGCGGCTCGGTCACGCCCTTCTCGGTGCCGGCGACCTTGGCGGTGTAGCCGGACAGGAAGTGGTACATCGCCTCCGCCGGGCTCAGCTTGGCGATCGGCGGCATCACGCCGAAGGCATCGGCGGTCAGCATCACGATGTTCCGCGGACGCGGCGCCCGGCCGGTCAGGGACGCATTCGGGATGAAGTGGATCGGGTAGGCGCAGCGGGTGTTCTCGGTCAGCCGGCCGTCGTCGAAATCGGGCACGCGGGTGACCGGATCGAGGATGACGTTCTCCAGCACCGTGCCGAAGCGCTCGGTGGTGGCGAAGATTTCCGGCTCCGCCTCGCGCGACAGGCGGATGGTCTTGGCGTAGCAGCCGCCTTCGAAATTGAAGATGCCGCCCGGGCCCCAGCCGTGCTCGTCGTCGCCGATCAGGGTGCGAGAGGGATCGGCCGACAGCGTGGTCTTGCCGGTTCCGGACAGGCCGAAGAACAGGGCGGAATCGCCCTTGTCGCCGACGTTCGCCGAGCAGTGCATCGGCATCACGCCCTTCGGCGGCAGCAGGAAGTTGAGGAAGGTGAACACCGACTTCTTCATCTCGCCGGCATAGGACGTTCCGCCGATCAGCACGATGCCGCGGGTGAAGTCGCAGGCGATCACGGTCTCGGTGCGGCAGCCGTGGCGGGCGGGGTCGGCCCGGAAGCTGGGCAGGTCGATGATGGTGAGCTTCGGGGCGAACGTCGCGAGGTCTTCCGCAGGCGGCCGGATCAGGAGATCGCGGATGAACAGCGAGTGCCAAGCATATTCGGTGTAGACGCGGGTGGGCAGGCGGTGGTCCGGATCGGCGCCGCCGTAGAGGTCCTGCGCGAACAGCTCGCGGCCCTCGGCGTGGGCGAGCATGTCGGCCATCAGCACGTCGAAATGCGCGATGGAAAGCGGCTTGTTGTTGTCCCACCACACGGTGCCGTCGGTGGTGTCGTCGCGGACGACGAACTTGTCCTGGGCAGAGCGGCCGGTATGGACGCCGGTTTCCACCGCCAGCGCGCCGCCGGCGGCGATGGTGCCTTCTCCGCGGCGGATGGCTTCCTCGTAGAGCGCGGGCTCCAGCAGGTTCCAGTGGACGGCGGAAAGATTCCTGAAGCCGATGGCTTCGGCACCGATCGCGGAATTGCGCACACCGTTTTCCTTCACGATGACCCTCTCGTTTCCTGCCCTGCGAGGCCCCTCGGACACTCGCGGCACGGGTTTGCCGGCGGTCGGCTCCGGCAAGCCGGCGGCCATCCGGCCTCGCAACGCCCGCCAGCCCATGATCCCGGCGCCATGGAAGACGCTTCCGGATCGATTGTCGGCGGTTGTTCGGCCGGAAAATAGGGAAACGCGGAGCCGAGAGCAAGTTTCCAGAGAAGTCGAAACGATGATTCTGAAAGAAAGATCAAAACTTTATCGACGGCGTACAATGGCAACGCTGCCAAGTGGGAGAAAACGACGTCGGCTCGCCTTGCTGCAGTGCGAATTTGCTTGTTTGCATGTGCGAACGCGGCTGTCTTGGCAGCGCTATCATTTGATCCGGCGGTTAAAATCTATCGGCGGGGCGGGGCGCCGGCTGGCTGGGAAGCGAGGGCATATGGGCGGGGTCCGGCGTGCCGATGCCGCCTGGCGCGGGGGGCGGCGGGCCGGCGGGCGGAGCGGGGGCGATGCGGAGGGGCAGCCTGCCGGCGCGGAAATTGCGGCGCGGGGACGGCGCATTCGTGCGGAAAGCTTTTCGTTCGGACGAATCTGCCTTATTTCTGCTCAGGTAAGCCGTCAGTTCGCAGATCGGGTCTCAACGGCACCGCGCGTCATCGTCCAGCGAAGTCGCTCCGTGCCGCCCTGTCGCCCTCTTGGGGCACATCCCGTTCAGATCGAACCGATCTGAACGGGATGTGCCCGGGCTATCGAGTCGGGAGCGATTCCCTGTCGGCCGGATGATCACATCCGGTCGGGAAGCGCTCCGGCCGCTGGGGCATGTGCCGCGGTGGCGTGGATGCAACGAGAGAGAGAAGGATCGCCCCCATGCCGACCATCGCGCTCGTCGACGACGACCGCAACATCCTCGCGTCGGTATCGATCGCGCTGGAGTCGGAAGGCTATCGGGTCGAGACCTACACCGATGGCGCCTCCGCCCTCGACGGGCTCGCCCAGAGCACGCCGGACCTCGCCATCCTCGACATCAAGATGCCGCGCATGGACGGGATGGAGCTGCTGCGCCGCCTGCGCCAGCGCACCGACATGCCGGTGATCTTCCTCACCTCCAAGGACGACGAGATCGACGAATTGTTCGGCCTCAAGATGGGCGCCGACGATTTCATCCGGAAGCCGTTCTCCCAGCGCCTGCTCGTCGAGCGGGTGAAGGCGGTGCTGCGCCGGGCCCAGCCGCGCGAACCCGGCGCCGTCAAGGTGCCGGATGCCGCGCGCACGCTGGAGCGGGGCCAGCTCGTCATGGACCAGGAGCGCCACACCTGCACCTGGAAGGGCGAGCCGGTCACGCTCACCGTCACCGAGTTCCTGATCCTCTACGCGCTCGCCCAGCGGCCCGGCGTGGTCAAGAGCCGCAACGCGCTGATGGACGCCGCCTACGACGATCAGGTCTATGTCGACGACCGCACCATCGACAGCCACATCAAGCGGCTGCGCAAGAAGTTCAAGATGGTGGACGACGATTTCGACATGATCGAAACCCTCTACGGCGTCGGCTACCGCTTCAAGGAAGCCTGAGCCGCGCGTTCGCCGCAGCCGGCGGACGGGCGGAGGGCAGGGACGTTCCGCAACCGTGACGATCGACAACAGCGATCCGCTGAACCCCGCCGACGCGGCCAGGCCCGCCGCCCGCGACGAAGCCGAGACGGAAGGCCGCCAGCCCCGCCGCGACGGCGCCCGGCGGCGGCGCCTCGTCGTCCGCCGGCGTTTCCTCAACTGGGCGCGCCGCGGCCTCGGCGCGCACCTGTTCTCCAGCCTGACGCGGCGCATCGTCATCCTCAACGTCGCCGCGCTCGTGGCGCTGGTGTCGGGCATCCTCTATCTCAACCAGTTCCGCGCCGGCCTGATCGACGCGCGGGTCGAAAGCCTTCTGACCCAGGGCGAGATCATCGCCGCCGCCATCGCCGGCTCGGCCTCGGTCGACACCAACGTCATCACCGTCGATCCCGACCGGCTCCTGCAGATGCAGGCGGGCGAGGATTCCTCGCCGAGCGACGACAGCCTGCAATCGCTCGACTTTCCCATCAATCCCGAGCGGGTCGCGCCGATCCTGCAGCGCCTGATCTCGCCCACCAAGACGCGGGCGCGCATCTACGACCGCGAAGGCGTGCTGCTGCTCGATTCCCGCTATCTCTATTCCCGCGGCCAGATCCTGCGCTCGGAACTGCCGGCGCCGGACGTGACGCCGCCGAATGCGATCGAGCGGGCCTGGGAGCGGCTGAAAGGCTGGTTCCTGCGCGGCGAACTGCCGACCTACCGCGAACTCAGCGGCACCGACGGACGGGGATATCCGGAGGTCGCCCGTGCGCTGGGCGGCGCGCCGGCGAGCGTGGTGCGCGTCACCACTTCGGGCGAGATCATCGTCTCCGTGGCGGTGCCGATCCAGCGATCCCGCGCCGTGCTCGGGGTGCTGCTGCTCTCCACCCAGGGCGGCGACATCGAGGCGATCCTGCGCGCCGAGCGCTTCGCCATCGTGCGCGTGTTCCTGGTGGCGGCGACGATCAGCGTGATCTCCTCCATCCTGCTCGCCGGCACCATCGCCGGCCCGATGCGCCGGCTCGCCACCGCGGCGGACCGGGTGCGCCGCGGCGTCAAGGCGCGCGAGCCGATCCCGGACTTTTCGGGCCGCCACGACGAGATCGGCCACCTCGCCCGGGCGCTGCGCGACATGACGGATGCGCTCTACAAGCGCATGGACGCCATCGAGGCGTTCGCGGCGGACGTGTCGCACGAGCTGAAGAACCCGCTCACCTCGCTGAAGAGCGCGGTGGAGACGCTGCCGCTTGCCCGCACCGAGGACTCGCGCCAGCGCCTGCTCGGCATCATCCAGCACGACGTGCGCCGCCTCAACCGGCTGATCTCCGACATCTCCGACGCCTCTCGGCTCGATGCCGAGCTGTCGCGCCAGGATTCGGCGGCGGTCGACGTCGCCGCCGTGCTCGAAGCGGTGGTCTCGATCCAGCGTGGGCTCAGCGACGAGGGACCGGCGATCGTGCTCGAGATCGAACCGGTCAAGGGCATGGCGAAGCCCTACGAGGTCGTCGGCCACGACAGCCGCCTCGGGCAGGTGTTCACCAACCTCATCGACAACGCCCGCTCGTTCTCGCCGCCTGACGGCACCGTCCGGGTGTGCCTCAGCCGGCTGCAGGACGAGGTGGAGATCGTGGTCGAGGACGACGGGCCGGGCATCCGCGCCGAGCAGATCGACCGCATCTTCGAGCGCTTCTACACCGACCGCCCGGAGCGCGAGGGCTTCGGCAACAATTCCGGCCTCGGCCTCTCGATCTCCAAGCAGATCGTCGAGGCCCATCAGGGCCGCATCTGGGTGGAAAACCGCACCGAGGACGAGCCGGTCGCCGTCGATGCCGAGGGCGACACCGGGCCGCGCGCCGTGCTCGGCGCCCGCTTCGTGGTGCGCATACCCGCCGGGCCGCTGCCGTGAGCGAGCTCGTCCATGCCACGGCGCTCGCGGTCGGCGAGACCGGCATCCTGATCCGTGGGCCGTCCGGCAGCGGCAAGACGACGCTCGCGCTGGCCGTGATCGAGGCCGCCCGGCTCGCCGGCCGCTTCGCGATCCTGATCGCGGACGATTATGTGTCGCTCGAAGCCTGCGGCGGCCGGCTCGTCGCCACGGTGCCGGCGCGCATCGCGGGACTGGTCGAGCGGCGCTGGCTCGGCATCGTCCCCGTCGCCCACGAAGCCGCGGCGGTCGCAGTCCTCGTCGCCGATCTGCTGCCGCCGGCCGACTGCGAGCGCGTGCCCGACGAGGCCGCCGGCGAGGCGACCGTGCTCGGGGTCGCGATCCGGCGCATCGCCGTGCCGGTCGGGGTGGCTTCGGCCGCCGCACTCGTGCTGGCGGCGGTCGACCGGATGGAATGCCGATCCACAGCCGAACCCGGCCACCGGCAATTTTACTTGCACTCCACGACGGCCTGACCAAATGTTGGCCGGGTCGGAACCGGGTTACCCGCCGCTCCGGCCCGTCGGTATGGGGCGGTTCCCGGACGGATTGTTCCGTCGGTCCGGAAAGCGCATCGTGTGGGACAATGGCTTCCATCGTCGCTCGCCGATGACCGACGATGCCAGCGCGGAGACACTATGATCGGTCTTGTCCTCGTCACCCACGGCCGCCTTGCGGTGGAGTTCAAGGCGGCCCTGGAGCATGTGGTCGGACCGCAGCCCCTGGTCGAGACGATCTCGATCGGCCCCGAGGACGACGTGGAACTGCGTCGCCAGGACATTCTCGAGGCGGTCAGGCGGGTTTCCCAGGGACAGGGCGTCGTGCTCCTGACCGACATGTTCGGCGGCACGCCTTCCAACCTCGCCATTTCGGTGATGGACACGGGCCAGGTCGAGGTGATCGCCGGCATCAACCTGCCGATGCTGGTCAAGCTCGCCTCCGTGCGCGGCGACGTCGACCTCGTTACGGCGGTCGACGAGGCGCGCAAGGCCGGGCAGAAATATATCAGCGTGGCGAGCCAGGTCCTGACCGGCCAGCGTTGAGTCGAGATGGCGGCGCGCGGCGCGGATGCGGAGGTGACAGCGTGGACGGCGAAGCCGTGAGGACAGACGGCGGGCTGGGCTGCCTGCGCGAACGCGACCTTCTCATCCAGAACCGCCGCGGGCTCCATGCCCGCGCCTCCGCCAAGTTCGCGCGGCTGTCGGAGGCGTTCGAGGCGGCGATCACCGTCGGCCGCGACGGCCAGACGGTCGGAGGCACCTCGATCATGGGGCTGCTGATGCTCGGCGCCGCCAAGGGCAGCACCATCCGCGTCACCGCCGAAGGACCGGATGCCGACATGGCGATCGCCGCGATCGCCGCGCTGGTCGAGAGCCGGTTCGGCGAGGAAGACTGACGCCGCACGGCGTCGCCACCGAGCCCGCCCGCCTCGTCCGCCCGCCCGCCGCAAACTCGACCCGCCCGCCGTACTTGGCGCGCCCGCTGCACTTGGCCTGCGCTGTCCGTCCGCACCGGCGGCACGCATGGACGGCATGGACAGGGCCGGAACGGCAAGACGGCATGCACAAGACGGGGCGTCGGCTTTCAACTCGCGTCCGCGGGGCGTTCCTGCTATCCGTCACGAGCCGTTCGCGCGGCCTCGAACGCTCATGAGGCGCCTGTCGTCCGGATCGCGCCGGTCCGGCCGGGAGGTGCTTCAGCTCCGGCCCGCCGGCCAGCCCCGATCCTTTCGCCACGACATTCAAGACGGTTCCGAATGGCTCCGATCGACTTCCCGCCCATCGACCTCTCCAGGCTCACGGGATATGGCCGGACGCGCACCGAGCGCGCCGCCGAGCACCGCAAGGACGACGCCTATCTGGCGGATCTCGCCGCCCGGCCGGACACCGGCTTCGTGCTGGTGGCCAACGACCGGGTGGTGGTGGGCGACGCGCCGCTGACCGTGGTGCGGTCCGCGGCCACCGCCAGCCGGTTCGCCGTCGAGCCGGCGGAGGCGATCTTCCTCGGCATCGAGGAAGGCCACGGCCGCTTCGCCCTCGCCATCGACGGCGCGGCTGCGGAGGCTGCGGGCGAGACGGTGGCCGATATCCGCTCGCTCGCCTCGGAAGGGCGGCTCGCGCCCGACGAACAGGGCCTCGTCGCGCAGGCACGCAGCCTCGTCCACTGGCACCGCCATCACGGCTTCTGTTCCGTGTGCGGCGGCAGGACGCGGATCGCCGAGGGCGGCTACCGCCGCGACTGCACGAGCTGCGACGCGGTGCATTTCCCACGCACGGATCCGGTCGCGATCATGCTGGTGGTCGACGGCGAACGCTGCGTGCTCGGCCGTCAGGCCCGGTTCACGGCAGGAATGTATTCCTGCCTCGCCGGCTTCATCGAGCCGGGCGAGACCATCGAGGATGCCGTGCGCCGCGAGGTGCGCGAGGAATCCCACATCCGCGTCGGCCGGGTGCGCTACATGGCGAGCCAGCCGTGGCCGTTCCCGGCCTCGCTGATGATCGGCTGCCTCGCCGAGGCGCTGACGGAGGAAGTCCGCCGCGACGACGCGGAGCTGGAGGATTGCCGCTGGTTCCCCCGCGAGGAGGTGCGGCAGATGCTGGAAGGCACCCACCCGGACGGATTGACGGCGCCGGCGGGCTTCGCCATCGCGCACCATCTGCTGCGGGCCTGGGCCTTCTCGGACGCCACCGCCGAGATGCCGGCCGGCTAGAGCGCTTCCCGACCGGGCGGGCTCATCCGATCGGGAAGGAATCGCACGAGATTCCGGAGCGGGGGACTATCCTTGTCGTTCAGATCGGTTCGATATGAACGGGATAGGTTCAAGACGGCTTTGCAACGGCCGGCGGCCTGTGTCGGCGGGCCGCAGGCAGGCGAAACGGGCCGTCATCCAACTGTCATGTCGCGGTGATCAGGATCGCCCCGCGGCGGCAGGTCTGGCATCGGGCCGGACCGGCACGCGATCCGGGTGCGGCGGCAGCCGCACCGTCCCAGAGGGACACATGGTACAGAAGAAAAACAGGCGCGAGGCGCATCGCGGCGGCGGGACCGGGGGCGCGGCGCGCGCGGCGGCCCACGGACGCAAGCCGGCCACGGGCGGCGTCGGCCACAGCGCCGCCCGGCCGGCGCCGGCGGCGCACGGCGGCAAGCCGTCGCTGGACCGCAAGGCCACGCCCGCCGGCACCGCGATCTTCTTCGTGCTGCTTGTCGGCGGCCTGCTGTTTTCCGCCTACTCGATCTATTCCGACATGGCCGCCACCGGCGCCAAGCCGATCGAGGCGATGCCCTATATCCTGCTCGGCCTCGCGCTCCTGGTGGCGCTCGGCTTCGAGTTCGTCAACGGCTTCCACGACACCGCCAACGCGGTCGCGACCGTGATCTACACCCACTCGCTGCCGCCGCATTTCGCGGTGGTGTGGTCGGGCGTGTGGAACTTCATCGGCGTGCTGGTCTCCAGCGGCGCCGTGGCCTACGGCATCATCACGCTGCTGCCGGTCGAGCTGATCCTCCAGGTCGGTTCGAGCGCGGGCATGTCGATGGTGTTCTCGCTGCTGATCGCCGCGATCGTGTGGAATCTCGGCACCTGGTATCTCGGCCTGCCGGCATCGAGCTCCCACACCCTGATCGGCTCGATCATCGGCGTCGGCCTCGCCCATCAGCTGATGCAGGGCCCGGGCGCGACCTCCGGCGTGGACTGGTCGCAGGCCGCCAAGGTCGGCTGGTCGCTGCTGCTGTCGCCCGTCATCGGCTTCGTCGCCGCCGGCGCGCTGCTGCTGGCCATGAAGGCCACCATCCGCAACCAGGCGCTCTACAAGGAGCCGGACGGCGTCAACCCGCCGCCGTGGTGGATCCGGGGCCTGCTGGTCGTCACCTGCACCGGCGTGTCGTTCGCCCACGGCTCCAACGACGGCCAGAAGGGCATGGGGCTGATCATGCTGATCCTGATCGGCATCGTGCCCACCGCCTATGCGCTGAACCGCACCGTCGCGCCGGAAGAGATCGCGCAGTTCCGCGCGCTCTCGGTGGTGACGCAGCAATCGCTCGCGCCCTATTCCACGGCGCCGACGCCGGCCGATCCGCGCGTCACGCTGTCGAACTACATCTCGAGCCGCACCTACACTTCCGCCGTCGTGCCCGCGCTCGTCGCGGTGATCGACGACATCAGCAAGACCGCGAACGACGTGAACGCGTTCGACAAGCTGCCGGCGACCGCGGCGAAGAACATGCGCAACGACATGTATCTCGCGTCGCAGTCGATCTCGGTGATGCGGCATTCCGGCAAGCCCGCCTTCGATGCCGACACCAAGGCCAACCTCGACGCCCTCGCCCACGACTTCGACCAGGCGACGAAATATATCCCGCTGTGGGTGAAGGTGGCGGTCGCCATCGCGCTCGGGCTCGGCACCATGGTCGGCTGGAAGCGCATCGTCGTGACCGTCGGCGAGAAGATCGGCAAGACGCACCTGTCCTATGCGCAGGGCGGGGCGGCGGAGCTGGTGGCGATGACGACCATCGCCGCGGCCGACATGTACGGGTTGCCGGTTTCCACCACCCACGTGCTGTCCTCGGGCGTGGCCGGCACCATGGCCGCCAACCGCTCGGGGCTGCAGATGCGCACCCTGCGCAATCTGGCGCTCGCCTGGGTGCTGACGCTGCCGGCCGCCATCATGATGTCCGGCCTGATCTATTACGGCCTGCGCAACGTGTTCTGATCCCGGGGCCGCCCTCTCCGGCGCCCGCCGTCAAAAACGAAAAGCCCCGCGTCTCGCCCGACGCGGGGCTTTTTCGTGATCGGGGAACGCTCAGGCGCCGGCGGCGAGCTCGGCGTCGCTGAGGGTGCCGGGGACGATGGTGATGGGGATCGGGAAAGTGCCCGCCGCCCGGCCGGCGATGGCGGTGACCAGCGGGCCGGGGCCTTCGGTGTCGCTGCCGGCGGCGAGCACCAGGATGGCGATGTCGGTGTCCTCGCCGATCAGCTTCATGATCTCCTCGGCGCGGCCGCCTTCCCGGATCACGATCTCCGGCTCGACATGGGCGATGGAGCGGGCGCGCTCGGCGGCGCGCGCCATCAGCGTTTCCGCCTCGCCGAGCGCTTCGGCGCGCATCACCTCTTCCACCCCGAGCCACTGCGGCGCGTCGGTTTCCGGCACGATGATGTTGAGGAGCACGACGCCGCCGGCGGTGCGCTCCGCGCGCTTGGCCGCATAGATCAGCGCCCGGTCGCATTCCGGGGTGTCGTCGATCACGACGAGGAACTTGCGGCGGTGGCCTTCGAGGAACGAACTGCGCGGTGCGGTCATGGCGGCGAGTGTGCCACCACCGCAGCGGGCGGACAAGCGAGCCGGCGGCACCGTTCGTTCTGAGAAGGCCGCCCCACCTGCGGGCGGCCGGGAAGGGCCGTCAGCCGCTGAAGCGGAACAGCATCACGTCGCCGTCCTGCACGACATATTCCTTGCCTTCGTCGCGCGCCTTGCCGGCCTCCTTGGCCGCGGCCTCGCCGCCGAGGGCGACATAATCGTCGTAGGCGATGGTCTGGGCGCGGATGAAGCCGCGCTCGAAATCACTGTGGATCACGCCCGCGGCCTGGGGCGCGCGGAAGCCCCGGTGGATGGTCCAGGCCCGCGTTTCCTTCGGCCCCACGGTGAAATAGGTCGCAAGGCCGAGCAGGTCGTAGCCGGCGCGGATCACGCGGTCGAGGCCGGGCTCGTCGAGGCCGATGGTCTCGAGGAACTCCTTCTGCTCCTCCGGCGGAAGCTGGGCGATCTCGGCCTCGATGGCCGCGGAGATCACCACGCAGCCGGCGCCCTCGGCGCGGGCCTTCTCGACGACGCGGTCGGAGAAGGCGTTGCCGGTGGCGGCCGAAGCCTCGTCGACATTGCAGACATAGAGCACGGGCTTGGCCGTCAGCAGGTTGAGCATCTCGAACGCCTTGGCGTCGTCGGCGTCGACCTTCAGCATTCGGGCCGGCTTGCCTTCGCGCAGGAGCTCCAGCACCGCGTCCATCAACACGACCTGCGCCTTGGCGTCCTTGTCGTTGGCGGCGCGCTTCCGGAGCGGCACCACGCGCCGCTCCAGGCTCTCGAGGTCCGAGAGCATCAGCTCGGTCTCCACCGTCTCGGCATCGGCGACCGGGTCGATCTTGCCTTCGACGTGGGTGATGTCGCCGTCCTCGAAGCAGCGCAGCACGTGGGCGATGGCATCGACCTCGCGGATATTGGCGAGGAACTGGTTGCCGAGGCCCTCGCCCTTGGAGGCGCCGCGCACGAGGCCGGCGATGTCCACGAACGTCATGCGCGCCGGCACGATCTGGGCGGACTTGCCGATCGCCGCGATGCGGGCGAGGCGCGCGTCGGGCACGGCGACTTCGCCGGTGTTCGGCTCGATGGTGCAGAACGGATAGTTCGCCGCCTGGGCCGCGGCCGTCTTGGTCAGCGCGTTGAACAGGGTCGACTTGCCGACGTTCGGCAGGCCGACGATTCCACATTTGAAGCCCATGGCGGTCCGTCTCTCGGTCGCGGAGGCGCGGCGGGCGGAAGGC
>JAEZMP010000117.1 GCA_023442215.1 Pseudomonadota bacterium | reverse complement strand
AGCCCGCCCGCCGCGCCGACCCACTCGCCCACCACCGCGGCGAGCGGCGCCAGCGGCGCGGCGACCCTGAGGCCGGAGATGAATCCCGGCAGCGCCATCGGCACCCGCACCGCCATCAGCGTCTGCCACCGCGTCGCCGCCGTCAGCGCGCAGGCGTCGAGCAGGAACGGATCGGTGCGGCGGATGCCGTCGGCGAAGGCGGAGGTCACGGGAAAGAAGATGACGAGCGAGGTCATCACCACCTTCGAAGCCAGCCCGAATCCGAACCACACCACCAGCAGCGGCGCGATGGCGAACACCGGGATCGCCTGCAGCACCAGGAGCAGCGGCCACGCGAGCCGGTTCGCGAGCGGCGAGGCCGCCATGCCGATCGCCGCCGCCGCCCCCGCCAGCGTGCCGAACAGCAGCCCGAGCAGCGCTTCGGAAAGCGTGATCGCGGCGTTGCGCAAGAGGATGTCGTGTCGCTCGGCCAGCACCGCGAGCACGTCGGCCGGCGCCGGCAGCATGTAGCCCGGCGGCTGGAACAGCCAGATCGCGGCCTGCCAGATCGCGACCACCGCGACGAGGCCGCCGCAGACGTCGCGCACCACCGCCATCGTGCCGCCCAGCGCCATCGTGCCGCCGGGCGGGCGTCGCCTGCGGGGCGGCGCGGTGTCTTCCATCGGCAAGGCCTTGTCCAAGCCCGTTCTCCCCGCGCAGTCCATGGAGCGTTCCATGGCGACTGCGACCAGCGCGGTCTTGGCGACGACAGGAAAACGTGGGGGAAGGCCTGCGGCCTCGCTCCGTCCCTACGCCGGCATGACCCGGATCAGGTTCAAGGGTTCGGCTCACCGCCGTCTCAGCGCCGCCCGGCGCGCCCCTCGGATTGGCGACCACAATATCGCGCCGGCGCGGGACGTCAATGCAGACGACGTCAATGCGCCGGGGACCGTTTCGCCGGGGACCGCCGTCCGCGGCCGCCGATCGGGAGCCTGTCTCGCGTGCCATCGGTGCAGTCTGGCAGCGTAACGTCGCGCCAGCCTTGCATCCCGGCGCCCTGCACGCCGGCCGATTGTCCGCTCAAACGAAAGTTGAGCGCGGCCCGCATTGACTTCCGCCACAAACCCGCCGGATGATGGCAGACCGCATGACGGCCGCGACATCGACCCTGCGTTCGCCCCCTGGGCGGCGCACCGCGGCCGAACAACAAAAAGGCGGGTGAACATGGTGGGAACACACGACGCACGCCACGCCGAGCAGGTCTATTCGACCCTGCGCAATCCGGCGTCCGCGGCGAAATCGGCGGTCGCCGCTTCCTGGTCCCGGTCGCTGACGAAGTACGGCCTCGACCCCGAGCAGGACCAGCCGCCGCATCAGCTGAGCCACGCCGAGTTCCGCGTGGCGCTCGAGCGGGTGGAGCCGCTGGTCAGGCTCGCGCAGAACACCCTCGACCGGCTGTTCCAGTCGGTGGGCGAGGCCGGCTGCTGCGTGCTCCTGACCGATCGCGACGGCGTTCCGCTCGACCGCCGCGGCGTCCCCGGCGACGATGCAGATTTCCGCGCCTCCGGCCTCTGGACCGGCATGGTGTGGAGCGAGGCGAGCGAGGGCACCAACGGCGTCGGCACCTGCCTCGCCGAGGGCCGCGCGCTGACGATCCATCGCGACCAGCACTTCCTCACCCGCAATATCGGCCTCAGTTGCACGGTCGCGCCGATCTGGGACGAGAAGGGCGCGATCATCGCCGCGCTCGACGTCTCGACCTGCCGCGCCGATCTCACCATGCCGGTGCTGAAGGTGGTGGCCGCCGCCGCCTGCGACGCCGCGCAGAAGATCGAGGCCCGCCATTTCCGCGAGATGTACCGCCACGCCCGCGTGCTGCTGTGCCCGGATGTCGGCCGCGGCGCGGGCGGCATGATCGCGGTCGACCGCGAGGACCTCGTGATCGGCGCCAACCGCGCCGCCCGCATCGCCTACGGCCTGACCGACGAGCGCCTCGCCCATCCCTTCCCCGCCGACGACCTGTTGCGGGGCGAGGAGGACGCGCCCTGCGAAAGCCTGACGGGCGCCGAGCGCGGCGCGGTGCAGCGCGCACTGTCGCGCACCGACGGCAACGTTTCGGCGGCGGCGCGGCTCCTCGGCATCAGCCGCGCCACCATGCACCGCAAGATCGCGCGCCTCGGCCTCTCCCGGCCGAACTGACGGCCCCGCCCGAAAGGCGTCTACGCAGCCCCGCGCCGACTCCCCAACGAAAAGAGCCCTCCCGGGCTCGCCGGGAGGGCTCCTGAACGATTCGAGCGCACGGCGCCCGCGAGAGCGCCGCAGGCTGGCCTCAGCCCTTCGGGTTGAGCGCGGCGTCGGTCGCCACGTTCAGCCCGTTGAACGAGATCGGCAGCGCGAGGCGCTGGCTGTTGCCGTCGACGAACTCGAGCCGGCCCGGGCCCTTGGCGGCCTTGAGGGCGGCGAGCTGGTCGGTCTTCAGCTCGGCATCGGCGAAGCAGCCCTGGGTGCAGGTGGCGAACACGGTGTCGATCCCGGTCGTCGCCTTGTCGTCCAGGTAGAGCGTCGCGCCGGCGGGCAGGAACACGCCGTTCGGCAGCTGCACGATCAGGCGCGCCGGCTGGTCCTTCGCCACCCGGCCGATCACGACCTGGGCGATGAGGCCTTCCTGCCCCTTGGCCTGCAGGCCGAGGGCGGCCTCGCACACCTTGGCGGTGCCCGACGGGCCCGGCACGGCCGAGCAGCGCACCATCCAGTCGCCGTAGGTGGCGGTGGTGGCCTGCGGGGTGTTCGGATCGACCGCGACCGGCTTCGCCGCCTCGGTCTTCTTGGCATCGCTCTTCTGCGCGGCCTGGGCAAGCGCGGCATCCATGCCGGCTGCTCCGGCACCTGCGACGACACCGAACGCGAGCGCGGCGGACAGCAGGCGATGACGGAAACGATATCGGGTAGCCGGATTCATCTGAAAGACCTTCGAGAAAGAACGGAGTGGCGTTTCCAACGGCAACGAGAACGCGAAGCCGATGCCCATTTCACAGGCTCGCGGCACCAACGCAAGGGCAGGAATTGATCGGAACGCGAACACCGCCCGCCCATACCCGCCGCATCTTCATGCGCGGTCCGGAAATGCCAGCAGCAACGCTGCACTTGCCGGAGCACGACACCGGCCTGATCGCACGGCCCGGACGATGTCACGCATCCGGCGGGGGCCCGCACCACTCTACCCGCAAAACAATGAGCGGTCCGGGACCCCGGCCAGGACGAAGCCTATACCCGCACGCCCGAACAACGCACAATGAAATTTTGGTAAGACTCTTTGAAAGAATCCGAAAGATTGGAACCGAAGACAGCCGTTACATGAATCGGCAGCCTTTCCTGGCCGGAATGACTGCCTTTATTCCACGGTGTGTCGGCTGACCGTGCGTCCTGCGGCATCCGGCTGCCGGAGGCCTCGCAGGCACGCAGGATCCCGCCGGCGGGTCCGCCGGACCCGAGCGCGTCCGGTCGTCAGACCGCCGGCGCCAGCGCCCGGCTTCGGCGGTCGAGCGCGCCGCTCCAGAGCGTCAGCACCAGCGCGCCGACGACCAGGATCGCCCCCACCCACGGCGTCGCACCGAGCCCCAGCGGCGAGGCCACCACCAGCCCGCCGATCCACGCGCCGGCGGCGATGCCGAGATTGAACGCGGCGATGTTGAGGGCGGAGGCGACGTCTACGGCACCGGGCCGGTGCACCTTGGCGAGCTGCACCACGTAAAGCTGGAGGCCGGGCACGTTGGCGAACGACAGGAAGCCGAGCGCGGCGAGCGTCACCAGCGTCAGCACGGGCGAGACCGCCGTGAACGAGAACGCCACCAGCACCGCCGCCTGCACCGCGAAC
>JAEZMP010000100.1 GCA_023442215.1 Pseudomonadota bacterium | reverse complement strand
GTCTACGATCTCGCGCTCGACAATGTCGACTCCAATGCCGCTGTGTCCGACGTCGGCGGCCGCATGGTCTATGAGATCACCGGCGGCGCCTGCGAGGGCTTCAGCGTGAACTTCCGCATGGTCACCGAGGTGCAGGACGACGAGGGCGGCAACCGCCTGACCGACCTGCGCACCACCAGCTTCGAGAGCGGAACGGCCGACGCCTACCAGTTCCTGACCCAGAATTTCGTCGATCAGGACAAGGACGACGAGACCAAGGGCGCCGCCACCCGCAAGGACGGCAAGACCCGGCTGGACCTGATCGAGCCGAAGAAATTGCAGGCGGAGATCGATCCGGCGGCGCTGTTCCCGACCCAGCATCTCGCCCGGCTGGTGGCGGCGGGCGAGGCCGGCCAGCGCGTCGTGCAGGCCGACCTGTTCGACGGCTCCGAAGACGGCCAGAAGGTCTATGCCACCACGGCGGTCATCGGAGCGACCATCACCGGGGCGGACACGCCCGATGACGACGACCCGAAGGCGGTCGCCGCGCTGAAGGGCATTCCCCACTGGCCGGTGCGCCTCAGCTATTTCGATATCGAGGATGGCCCGGTGGGCGAACAGACGCCGGTCTACGAGATGTCGTTCCTGCTCTATGCCAACGGCGTCACCCGGCGGCTGAAGCTCGACTACGGCGACTTCGTCGTTTCCAGCAACCTGAAGACCATCGAGATGCTGCCGAAGGCGGCGTGCGCCAAGTAACCGCCGAAGGCGGCGTGCGCCAAGTAACCGCCGAAGGCGGCGTGCGCCAAGTAACCGCCGAAGGCGGCGTGTGCGAAGTAACCGCCGATGGCGGCGTGCGCCAAGTGAGCGCGCGGGTCAGCGCTGGGGCGGCTTCTCGCGGGGCAGGTGGGTGAAGGTGAGCCCGGTTTCCACCGCCTCCTTGCCGAAGCGGGCGCGGATCGCGTCCATCGCCCGCTCGGCCCGGGCGCGCTTCTCCTGCGCGGTATCGACGAGATCGGGCGGATCGGCCGCGGTATTGTCGACGAGGTCCGACACCGTGACGCCGATCAGCCGGTAGGCGCGCCGCGGCTCCTTCGACAGGAGGTCGACGGCGATGCGGTGGATGCGGTCGGCGAGGCAGGTCGGATCCGCCAGCCGGCGGGCGCGCGTCACCTGCCGGAAATCCGGCGTCTTCAGCTTGAGCGTCACCGTCCAGCCGGCGAGGCCGGTTGCCTTCAGCCGCCGGGACGCCTTTTCCGACAGCGTGCGCAGCAGGGCGGACAGCACCACGGGATCGGAGATGTCGTCGGAGAAGGTGGTCTCCGCGCCGATGCTCTTGCGCGGCGCGTCTGGCGTGACGCTGCGGTCGTCCTCGCCGCGCGCGAACCGGGCGAGGCGCATGGCCTGCGAACCGGCGAGGCGAAACAGGGTGGCCGGGTCGCAGGTCGCGAGCGCGCCGACCGAGGTGAGGCCGGCTTCCGTCAGCTTCGCGGCGGCGGCCTTGCCGATGCCGGGGAGGATCGTCACCGGCTTCGGAGCGAGGAACAGCGGCGCCTCGGCGCGGCCGATGACGAAGAAGCCGCGCGGCTTGTTCACGTCCGAGGCGATCTTCGCCAGGAACTTGGCATAGGACAGCCCGACCGAGACGGTGATGCCGAGCTCGCGCTCGACCTGACGGGCGAACCGCGCCAGCACCTCGGCGGGGTTGGCGCCGTGCAGCCGTTCGGTGCCGGAGAGATCGAGAAAGGCCTCGTCGATCGAGAGCGGCTCCACGAGCGGGGTCAGCGCCAGCATCATCGCGCGGACCTGGCGGCCGACGGCGGCATATTTCTCCATGTCCGGGCGGATGATGACGGCGTCCGGGCAGAGTTCGCGTGCCTTGTAGGTCGGCATCGCCGAGCGCACGCCGTGGATGCGCGCGATGTAGCAGGCGGTGGCCACCACGCCGCGACGCCCGGCGCCGCCCACGATCAGCGGCTTGTCGCGCAGGCTCGGATCGTCGCGCTTCTCGATGGTGGCGTAGAAGGCATCGCAATCGATGTGGGCGATGGCGAGGGCGTCGAGCTCGGGATGGGCGAGAACGCGCGGGCTGCCGCACACGGCGCAGCGCAAGGCGCCCGGCGGATTGCGGCGGCCGCAATCCCGGCAGAGGCCTTCACCGTGAAGCCTGGCAGCATCCTCAGCCACGTCGACACCGCCTCCTTCTTCGGGACGGACCAGCATCCGTCTCCGGGACGGACCCGCGTTCCCGCGCTCAGGCTTCCGGCCGGTGGAGCGAGAAGCGGTATTCGGTGACGTGCCGGTAGAGATCGCCCGGCGCGAGGGCGGGCGAGGGGAAGCCGACCTGGTTCGGCCCGTCCGGGAAGCGCTGGGTTTCGAGGCAGAGCCCGGCATGGGGAAAGTGGCGCGCGCCGTCGAGCCCGGCGGGCTCCGGCCCGAGGAAGCCGCCGTCGAACACCTGCAGGCCCGGCTCCGTGGTCCAGACATCGAGGGAGAGGCCGCTGCGGGGCGAGCGGAGGGTGGCGGCGTGGGCGAGGCCCTCGGCCGTGGTGCCGTCGTCGCCGTGGCGGTCGAGGACGAAGTTGATGTCGTATTCCGCCCCGCCTTCGCCCCACCAGCGGACCGGCCGCGCGGTGCGGAAGTCGTAGGGCGTGTCGATCACCGGCGCGATCTCGCCGGTCGGGATCAGCGTCTCGTCGACCGGGGTGTAGTGGCCGGCATGGATCGCGAGATCGAGATCGCGCACCGAGCCGCCGGGCTCGAGGGTGAAATAGGAATGGTGCGCCATGTTGACGATGGTCGGGGCATCGGTCTCGGCCGTCATCTCCACCCGCAGCGTGCCGGGATCGAGCAGCGTGTAGGTGCAGCGCGCCGTCACCGTGCCCGGATAGCCCTCCTCGCCTGCCGGCGAGACGAGTTCGAGGGTGACGGCGTTCGCCGCGCGGGAGACGACGCGCCAAGGCCGGTGCGAGAAGCCGCGGAAGCCGCCGTGCAGATGATTACGGCCGGCCTCGTTGAGCGACAGGGCGTGCTCGCTGCCTTCGAGCGAGAACCGGCCCGCGCGGATGCGGTTGGCATGGCGGCCGGCGGTGGCGCCGAAATAGGTCGGGTTGGTGCGATAGAGCTCGATGTCGCCGAAGCCGAGCACGACGCGCTGCACGCCGCCACCGGGCGCTGGGACCTTGAGGTCGCGCAGCGTGGCGCCGTGATCGAGCACGGTCGCGGTCGCGCCGCTGGCGGTCGACAGCACGATCTCCTCGATGGCGGCGGTCTCCGTCCGGTGCTGCAGGGTCATGGGCGCATCCTCCCGCCGGATCGCGTGGGGTTGTTCAGGGGATCGTGTCTTTGTCGTGCGGCTTGCGGCACGCGGGGCCAGGCGGGGCTTCCGGCGCTCGAAGGGGATCCTGCCGCCCAATGCCGCCCGCGGTCAAGCAATCGTGAGGCCGGCGGCGGCTGCGTTTCGGCGGAGCGGCCGTGTCGCGGTCACGCCGCCGGGCCGAGATGCGCGACGACCCGGTCGAACACGGCGTGGAACATCGCGGGCGTCAGCCGGCCGGTGTTGGTGTTGTAGCGGCTGCAGTGATAGCTGTCGAACAGCGTCAGGCCGCCGGGCAGGAGATGCTCGGCACCGTGGGCGAAGGGGTGGCGCGAGCCGGGAACCCCGACCGCCTTCAGGAACGAGTCGTGGGCGATCCGCCCGAGCGCCACCACCGCTTTCAGCCCCGCATAGCCGGCGATGGTGCCGGTGAGGAACGGCCGGCAGGTGTTGATCTCCGCCGGGGTCGGCTTGTTCTCCGGCGGCACGCAGCGCACGGCGTTGGTGATCGCGGTGCGCACGAGGCGAAGGCCGTCATCCGGCCGCGCCTCGAAGCGGCCGGCCGCGAGCCCGCGCGCGATCAGCGTGGAATAGAGCAGGTCGCCGGCATAATCGCCCGTGAACGGCCGCCCGGTGCGGTTGGCCCCACGCAGACCGGGCGCGAGCCCGACGATCAGGAGTTCGACGCCTTCGCCTTCGCTCTCGAACGTCCGCACGGGCGCGTTGAACCACGACGGCTCGCGCGCGCGCCATTCGTCCCGGAACGCCGCGAGGCGCGGGCAGAGCGGGCAATCGCGCGAGGGTTCCGTCGGCAGCGGCCCGCCCGGCAGCGGTCCGCCGGAC
>JAEZMP010000058.1 GCA_023442215.1 Pseudomonadota bacterium | reverse complement strand
CGCCCGCCTCCCTTATTTCTGGCTCGTGCGCAGCGCGTCGAGCTTCACCCCGGCCTCGGCGACCAGGTCATCGACCGTCTTTCCGGAACGCGCCAACGTCTGCGGCAGCTTGGCCGCCGCTGCCGCTGCCGCATCGTCGGGCGAAAGTCCAGCAGCAAGCCCGGTCTGGATCGCATCGTCGATCCGCTGCACCCGGGCGCCCGTCGCTTCCTCGGTCAAAGCCCGGGCCCGCGCTGTCAGGTACTCGATCACCACGCTCCGCAGGCTCACGAGCACGCCGGCAGCAATGGAGATCGCCAGCAGCGCGAGTCCGGCCAGCGCCGCCTGTACATCGGCCCAGGTCGATGCCGACGACGTCGCGCCGTCCGCCGCCCACACAGACGGCGACAGGGCGAGCACGAGAATCGCGACGGCGCAGACAAGCGCCACCGCGGAAAGAATCCGCATGGTCATGGTCAGTCTCCGAAGATAAAGGGACGAGGTTGAATGGCGGTCAGGCGGCCTTGGAAAGGGCCGCGTCGAAGGCCCGGGCGTAGCCGGCGATCTGATCGGCCTTGTCCATGCCATTGATGATCCGGCGCGCGCCGACGAAGTCGGTCAGCTTGGGGCCGATATAGTGCGCGAGGGTGCGACCGGTGAACCACCCCTTGATCATCCCCTGCACGATGATCGCCGCGCCAAGAGACTGCCCGCGCTTCGGATCCGTGAGGATGTCGGGATTGGTCAGGATTTCGCCGCACCCGAGCTCGACCGCCGCACGGGCGTAGTTGTCGTGGCCAGTCAGTTGCACGAACCCGCGGCCGCGCCAGCGCCACCCGTCCCCACTCGCCTCGTTTCCGTTTCCCATCCGATCCGCATAGACGCGATTGGCGATCTTGATCGGGTTGCGGGCATAGGCGGCGGCGGTTGCGGCGGTGAACCGGCCGGGCCACGTGCTGCGGAGCCCGGCCGCGCTGTAGTTGAGATTTTCGGCCACCGGCTCGAAACTGGCCCCCGTCTCGTGATGCGCCGTCGCCAGGACATAGGCCAGTTGGCTCATCGGGGCCGCCCCGCCCCGCCGGTTCCACTCGTCGATGATGGCTTCCATGCCCGCCACCTGCCGGGATGTGAGCGTGCCGCGAAACAGCGGCGCCCGCACCGCCGCGAAGAATTTCGCGCGATCCATGCGACCCTCCATTTTCAGAAACGAGAAGGGCGCCCGAAGGCGCCCTCTCAACACTCCAAAATCGGCTGCGTCAGCCGGCCGGCGTGAAATCCAGGTAGAACACGTCGCCGACCTTATGGGCGCCGACGAGCGCCGGATTGGCGATATGGATGTTGAGCGACAGCGACGGCGTGAACCGCGCGAAGGTGTTGTCCTCGTCACTGCCATCCGCGGGGTAGCCGCTGCACCTCGACACCCCGAAGAACGTCACCGTCTCGGTGCCATCGGCGAGCGGGGTCACCGCGCCAACCCGCACCTTCGCGCGCATCTTGGTTTCGGACATATCTCTCTCCTGGTTGCAGACACAAAAAAGCCCGCCGGAAGGGCGGGCCATCACACACCGGTCAGGGCGGCCCTATCCCCACACCCTCAACGGCGATTCCGGATAGATGCGGAAGGCGACCAACTCCGCCGGGAGCGCTTCCTCCGCTCCACACCAAAGCCCGTTGACGTGGTAGCCGGGCAGCGCCCCAAGGATCGGCGCACCCGCCTCATCGACCTCGCCGCCGGGCGCGTAGAGCGTGCCAATATCGTCGATGCACCAGTAGGTGTCGCCGTACCAGCCATCAGCGGCGAGGCGCTCGATCTCGCCGGCTCCGATGAGGGCAGCGCCCACGGCGAGCGCCGTCTCGCGATCGGGAAAGCGCAGGTAGATGGGAAGCGATTCATCAGGCATAGGGCACCGCCAGTGCTTGGATGGCGGCATTGGCGAGACGAGCCGGCCACACCGCCATCAGGTCGTATGAACCATTGCCGTAGGCCCCGCCGTCCTGGCGCCGGCCGAGATAGACGTGCGTGACGGTCGGCAGCGCGCCGGCAGCCGTCGATGTGGCGATGGCGCCCTTGCTGTCGTCGACCGCATAGTCCGCCACGGCAACGGCGGCCGCGGCGCCGAAGGCCTCTTTCGCCGCGACGGCGGTTCCCGCCGAGATCGCGTTCACCGTCGTTACTCCCCCGACTGAACCCAGGAGGTTGGCGCGGCCCGCAGCGCTGATGTACAGCATGCAGCGGTTCGCCTCGGTCCCGGCGCCCGCTGCCAGCAGAGCGGAGGCGGAAGGCGTCCCGGCCGCCATCGCGGCCCGCACCACTTCCGAGTACGCTCCCGCCGCAACCACCGCCTCCAACCCCGCCGGCAGCCTGAACGTCTCGATCGCGCGCGTCACGGTGGAGCCGACGGTCGGGATGTAGGACGACGCGAACGGCTTGGCCTCGAGTTGCACATTCTCGACGCTTCCCGAAACGGAAACCGTCAACGTCCCCGCCGTCGCGGAAAACGTCAGTGTCTTCCGGTTCGGCCAGCCGGAGCCGGTTCCGGAAAGCGTCCCCGTGGCCGTACCCGACAGTGTGATGCTGCCGGTCCCTTCAAGGGCCAGCGTGTATGTCGTCGCCGCCGTCGTGACGTTCTGCGTCGCCGGTGCGGCCGAGCCGATGATCAGGTTCGTGCTCGCGTCTTCCAGCAACAGCCGCCGAACGCCAGTTCTGTAATCGAACCGCGGCACGTTGGCCGCGCCGATGGAAACCCGGCTGCCACCCGAATCCACCAGCGTCCGCGTGGTGCTCGCCGCCGTGAACTGGGCAAAGAACGCCGCCTCGGTTGCGTCCGTCGGCACGCTGGCGTCACCCAGTGCCGGCAGCCAATAGCGGCCAAGCCTGCAATCCACCCCCGCCACGCTGCCCGCAAGCCCCGCCGTGACGAGATAGGTCATCAGCGCCGCGCTCGCCCCTCCCGCCAGCAGCGCGGCCACTCGTGCCTGCCGCAGCGCCCCGACAGCATAGCCCTCGGCCGCCGCGAGCGTCCACGCCGCGTCGATCCGCGCCACGTCGTCCGACGTCAGCGTGACCGTCTGCCGCCGCCAGGCGCCCACGGCCCCACCCTGCACCATCCGCCGCCGGATGACGTGCGAGCCCGCCGCGAGCCCGGCCGGCAGCGGAATGCGCCAGGCGCCGGCGCCATCCGCCGTCGTGCTGTAGACCGTCACTGCCGCCCCCTCGTATCGATCCAGCCGATCGTCTGTGCCTCGGCACTCACGCCCGATCCGGACGCGATGACGAAACCCAGATAGGCTTGCCGGCTGGTGTTGGTACTGAAGACATCGATCACGGCTCGCTGAATCTGGGTGGTGCTGTTGGCGATGGCCTGCAGCGTGACCGTCTTCGATGCGCCCGCGCCGAGGCCGGCCGACGTCATTTCGAGATAAGCATTGGCACTCGAGGCGTTGATGGTGATCCTCTGTGCCAGCACGGGGCGCACCACGACCCCGGCCGGCACCGAGAAAGCCACCAGTGCGGTTGCGACCGCTCCGGA
>JAEZMP010000651.1 GCA_023442215.1 Pseudomonadota bacterium | reverse complement strand
TGCCGACCGCGAGCACGTCGATCTTGTCGTAGCGCGACATCGCGTTGGCGATCGACGTCTCGTTGCGCAGCCGCGCGATCAGATCGGGATCGTCGACCCACATCGGCCCGAACAGCGGATAGGCCGCGCCGCCGCTCGCCCGCGCCACGCGGTGGACCAGTTCCGTCGGATTCTGCGAGAGATCGAGCCCCGCCGGGCTACCCCCGGCCTGAACGACATCGACCCGCGGCAGGCGCCCGAGCGCCTTGCCCGTCGCCGACAGCGTGCGGCCCCAGGACAGCCCGAGCAGCTGGCCGTCGATCAGGGTTTCTTCCAGATAATCCGCGGCGAGAAGCCCGAGCGGCTCGATCAGCTCGCGCGAATGCAGGTCAGGCCCGTCGAGCACGAGGGCGGCGTTCAGCCCGTATTTCTGCCGGAGCTTCTCGGCGAGCTCGGTGTTCATGTCGCCCTGGTCGTTGATCTCGATCCTGACGATGCCGTCGGCGAGCGCGGCATCGAGGAGGCGGGCGACCTTGAAGCGCGAGATGCCCAACTCGTCTGCGATCTGGGATTTGGTCTTCTGCTCGATATAGAAGCGGCGAGCGACCAGAGAGGCCTGAAGCTTGTGAAGCGGGCGTCGGGACATTTGAGAGGCTCTCCGCTCATATGTTGCAGTGCCAATGGCTTTGCCAGACTGCATGCCAGCCGGCAACGGGCACCGGCCGGGCGGCGAGACGCCAAATTGACGCGATATGCGATATCCCCGCAACCGGACGTTACGTTCCCGCCCGGCATAGACGGCCGGACGCGCGCCGGCCGTCCGGATCCGGACAGCGGAGACCGCGTCCAAACTGAAGCCGATTCAAGGCCTTGGGGGCTTCCTGGCCGGCGGGAAACTGCCTCGTCCGGGGACGCAACAGCCCGCGGAGAAGAGCGGCCGGGTATCGCCCGGGGCGCAGAAATGCCCGCGCCTTTCCGCGCGTCGCAAGTCTGCGGGTCTCTGCGCGCTGGCGCCGCGATGCGCGCTCATTGCGCGGTTGACGCGCGGTCGACGCCCACAAACGGGCGCGCAATGCGCGCTCCCGCGGCGAACATGGCGCGCATGGGGAGACGCCGATCTCCGGGCACGGGCTCGGCCGACGGGGTACGCCGGTCGGAGAAGACGGCTCGGAAGTCCCCGGGGCGACACCAGGTCGGGACCGGTGGCGACGTCGGACAGGGTCCGCTTCTTCAGCCGGCCGCATGGGGCCGGCGGAATGATGATCGGCTGATGGACCGGATCGACGACATCGCCCCGCCAGGCACCAACGAGGCCCCCTCAAAGGAGCGTCCTACGTGGCCCCTTCGCTGCGCCGCCGTCCGGCCACGGAGCGCGGCGGCCTGACGGGCGAGCGGGTGAATGTTGTGTCGTGGGCCAGAACTGACCCTCGCCGCCCTCCCAGAGCCGTCCGCTTTGCGCCCCATGTCGGACGTAGAGATCGGATTATCGATTCATGAAAGCAGACGTTTCCGCTTACCGCTATGGGTCATGGTTGCGCCAGAAGCAGTCATTTGGGCAATTACCGACACCGGACATTGCCGAACCCAGCAGGTCGATCCGGCTCCCGCCAAGAACGGCGGATAGGTCTTGGCATAAATCGAATGTTCAGCACTGGGCTCCAGCGTAGCGAATCGACCAAAGCTCATCTTGCCGTCTGACCGGCGAGTAGCGAAGCGAGGCGTCCTGCCGGATCGCCATAGAGCGGATGGAATGGCCGGCCGATGTCGTCGGCGATCTGCCGCGCGGCGATCTCGGCGAGACTTTGGTGCTGCGCGAGGGTAGCCAAGTCCCGAGCCGGGCGTTCGCGTCCGGCGTCGACACGGCGGCGCTCGAAGATCGCGGCGGGATCGGCGGCCAGGAAAGCGACGGCGTCTAGGCTCAGGGCGGCGAACACCATGCTGGGGATTTCGAGCAGGCCATCGCGGCCGTCTATGAGACTGTGCCCATCAAACACGACCGGCAGGGTGGTCGTCCGGGTCAGCCGTTCGAAGGCAGCGATCATCAGGGCCTGGTTGTCGAGCACTGGTCCGGTGCGCACCCGATTGGCGATCTGGAGCCGTGTGCGCAGCGCTAAAATATGCTTGGGCTTCAGGGGAGGTTTGGTCCCGATGATCCGGCCGGCGTTCCAAGGCTCATGCTGTGAGTGGGTCCCTTGATTAACGTGCGTCGCATCCTCCTTCCGAGGTGCAGCCCCAATGAGGCTAATGCCATAAGAGCCGGTCGCGAAGAGGTCAGCGGGATACCAGAGCCACTTGCTGCCGCTGGCTTGCTTCCAGGAATGCGATGTTCAAAAGGAAAGCTGACTGCGACCTCATCGGGTAATCCAACACCTACCGTTGAGGTCAATATGCAGCGCCACCATTCACTTCATGAGATGCCGATGCCCCAGACGCAGCCGCCCGCCTATGATCAACCCACCAAGGCGCTAGCGCGTCGACGCTCTCTGACCCACGCGATCGAATTGGTGACATCCCGGCGCGAGGCCGCAGCGGTCGTGCCGGCCGACTATGTCGAACGCGTGCGGCAGGCCCTGTTGGACAGCGATACGCAGGGCGATGCGTGGGCGGGGGCCAATTGCAATCCCGAGGATATCGACTCCTGGCGCAGCTTCCGGGCCGCCGCCATTGGAACGCGGACGCCTCAAGAGATCACCGTCGCCTATCTGGCCGGTCCCGAACCCCACAACGACCTGGAGGTGCTGCTCGAGCTGGGCGTGCGCCCCGAGAACATCTGGGCCTTCGAGGTCGACAAGAACATCGCCGCCCGGGGCTTGGACACGCTTAGGGATCTGAAGGCGCGCGGCGTCAAGTTCATCCCGGCCAGCATCGAGGACTACTTCATCGCCACGCCCCGGCGGTTCGACATCATCTATTTCGACGCCTGTGGTCCGTTCCCCAGTAGGAACTCCGACACCGCGCGGGTCCTGGCCACCCTGTTCCGCCACAGCGCTCTGGCACCGCTGGGCGTGCTGGTCAGCAACTTCGCACGACCCGACATCAACAAGCCCGAGGAACTAGCTCGCTTCGGCTTTCTGGTCGGTGCCTACCTCTACCCCAAAAGCTTCCTCGAGTCGGAAGACGGTGGAAGCGTCGAAGGTCCTGAGGCTTATGGCTTCCTCTTCAACACCTCGGCCGAGGTGACCGACGAATGGGATGATAGCGACCCGCCCGCCGATTTCCTCGACGAGGTGAAGGCCAACTTCGAGCGCTACTACGGCCTCTTTATCACGCGCAGCCTCATGGACCTGGCTACGATCGTCGCGCCAACGGCCAGGCTGCTGAGCGGCGATCTCTGGAAGATCGCGTTCGACAAGGACCTCACCGCCGCCATCGCCCGCGGCCGGCGATTGGTCATCTTCAACGAAGAGGCGTTCAAAAGCGGTGACGACGACGAGGCCGATGCCGAGGTGGCGGCCGGAGCGGTCCGGCTCAATGCCGAGCACGTCGAAAAGCTCGCCCTGGACGAGGTTGCCACAGACCCGGTCCAGATCAGCGGCGACGCCGCCGGCCAGCTCGCCAGAGCCGACCATGTGGACTCCGATGGCGACGCCATCGTCCATCCCGACTTCAACTCACTGCTATGGACCCTGGCGGCCTGCGGGTACTACGCGGTGGACCTCAACTTCGGCGCGCCGCCGACCGATGCCAAGACGCTCTTCAATCCGTGGCGCAACGCGCTGATCGGCAAGCCCGCCGGCGGCGGCCATCCGCTCGAAGATCTGATGGCCATCTACTATGCCTGGCGTCACGACCCGCAGCTGTGGTCGGAAGCCATGCGACGGATCGGCGACTTTCCGTATCGCGAGAAGATGCCCTTACTGTGTGACGTGCCGACCGAGGAGCTGGGCTTTTACCCGGCGTTCGCGCAGTTGGCCTACCCGACCCATCCGAACGTACGCGAAACGCGGCGCTTCCGATACGTCGCCGAAGGCAAGCAGACGCCGATGTTCATGGACGTCATCGCCTTCGACGAGTGCCGCTACGTCTATGACTGGCTGTCAGCCCTGCACCTGACGCCGGAAGACTGGGGCGACCTGTCGGCGCAACTGACCTTCCGCTTTGCCCTCGACGGCATCGCCAAGGACAAACGCTGGATAGGCGACGATTTCCTCTACGGGTGCCACGTCGTGGGCGAGGGCGCCGACTTCCCGACCAGCGATCTGCAGCTGCGCGAAGATCTTTCGCCTGGCAAGCCACTGCTTGCTACTCCGGTCGACGATCCGCCCGCCCCTGCCTCCTGATCCACCCAGCGCCGCCCAAGCGGCGACGCAGGCGGACCGCGTGTATTATGCAATCTTGGATTGATAGTCCCCCGGTCGGCACCCAGTTTCCGCGTGACCCGTTTTTCGCGAGTTCCCTACGCCCAGGTTGAACAACCTCCGCTATATTCGAGGCGCCAACTCTTGCGCGCGTGGCGCATGATTGAGGAGAGGCTAATGGTCGACGATAAGCTTGGGAGAACGTTTCAGTTCCTTCGTAACGGTAACGCCGATCCCGAGGACCTGGCCTGGCCGAAGGGCGCCGAAACCGTGCGGCAGGCGATCTCTGAAGCGATGAACGCGAAGAACATTGCCTTCCTCCTTGGAGCCGGCTGCTCCTCGCTGGTGAAAGAAGGGGTCGAGCTAGGCATCTCGACCATGGCGCCACTGGCCAAGGAGTTCTGCTGCGAGACCCTGCACGCGCGGGTGGATGGCTTCTACACCGACGCGCCGAAAGAGACGGCGCCCGATCCGAACGCCCCCGAAGGCAACGGTGACGCAGGTGCCCAGGCCGCCGAGGAAACTGCAGACGAAGAAGGGCAGGATACGTGGGATGACGACGACGATCCGTTCGGAATCGGCCCACCGCCAAGAGCCGAGGACGTTGATGAACCCGATCCGCCGAAGTCGCCGGCTCTTTGGCGACTGACGAGGGACGAGCTGACCTACCTCGACGGGCTCGGCATCGATCTAGAAGAGGGCTACATCCGCAACCTTGAGCGCCTGATGGAGGTGTTGTTCGCCCAGCGCTTCGTGCTGCGCGCGAGCAACAACGCGGCGCACTGGCCGGCGCGGGACCTGATCGATGGGATCATCAAGAAGGTCCAGGACTTCCTCTGGCTGCGCATAACGCAGGGCGCCTTTGCGGGGAGCGACACGTCCGTTCGCGATCTCTACGAACGGTTCTACAAAAAGCTGGTTCTTCGCGACCGCTCGCTCCCGCGTCCGTGGGTCTTCACGACCAACTATGACCACTTCAGTGAACTGGCGATGGATCGCCTCGGCGTGCCATACGCCAACGGCTTTTCGGGGGTCGTCGAGAGGCGCTTCAACCCGGCGACCTACCGCTATGCGCTGGCCGAGCAGCTCGACGTCGCGAGCCGCAAATGGAGCGCGGTCGACGCCTTCGTCTATTTGGTCAAGCTGCACGGGTCGGTGACCTGGACCGAAGACGACCATGGCCTCTTTCCGATCAAGGAAGCTTGGCCGCCCACCGACGCAACCCGGATGATGATCTATCCCACGCCGGCCAAGCATAACTCATCGCTCGGCTCGCCTTACGCCGATCTTTTTCGGGAATTTCAATCACGCATCGTCCGTGAGCAGAGCGTGTTGATCACCGCCGGCTACGCCTTCGGGGACGAGCATCTCAACAACATCATTTACCAGGCGCTCACGATCCCGACCTTTCGCCTGGTGATCTTTGCGGCGGTCGATACGGAGGGTGAGATCGCTAAGTTGCGCGCGCTCCGTGACCCTCGCATCTGGATCATCGGCGGAGACGGGCCCGGAGTCGGCAGCCGGGCGCACTATTTCGATTCGATCGTCGAGCACTTCATGCCGCAGCGACCCAGCGATCGCATCGACGACGCTGTCCGTAAAGTCCTTAGCGACCTCGCGCCACCGCCGAAGACGGACGACGAGGCATGAGCCACGACGACCGCAAACGGGCGATCGGCAAGGTCGTGTCCGTCGCCGCCGACCGCTTCGTCGTCGAGATGCACGCCGGTACCGACAACTTCACCGTTGTCGGCTTCGACGACGTTCACTATGTCGCACGGCTCGGGTCATTCCTGATGATCCCGGCCCAGACCGAGTACGTGGTCGGCGAGGTAATAGGACTGCGCGAACGCGACGCCACCGCGTCGGGGGAACGCGGCGACTTCGATCGGGCGGGCTCGGCCAAGTACTTGGATGTTGTCCCGGTCGGGATGCTACCGATGGACGGCGGCAGCTTCCGCTTCGGCGTCTCGATTTTCCCGTCGCTATACGCTGACGCGCTCTATGCCCTCGACGACGAGCTGGACCGCATCTTCGACACCGACAACGCGATTGAGGCGGTGCCCGCTCCCTGCCAACCGCCAGGAGCGGACCGGTTTAAGGCCATCCCTATCGGCAAGTCGGTCGTGTTCGAGGACTACGAGGTCAAGGTTCGTCTCAATGAGTTCTTCGGCGGCCACGTGGCCGTGCTAGGCAACACCGGCAGCGGGAAGTCCTGCACCGTCGCATCGATCCTCCAGACTCTCTTCCGCAAGCCGACCGAGCATTATGCCCGAGGCGCCACGTTCGTGGTGTTCGACGTCAACGGCGAATATCACGAAGCCCTCTCGCCGCTCGCCAAGCCGGGCCGCATCGGGGTCAAACGTGTCGTGCTGGACGAGACGGCGGCGGGTTTCCGGCTGCCCCATTGGTTTCTGGAGATGTCGGAGTGGGAGCTGCTGCTGCAGGCCAGCGAGCGCACTCAATTGCCGGTTTTACGGACCGCGCTTGGCCTGACAAGCCTCTTCCACGCCAAGACGGCCGATGCTCTGGCAC
>JAEZMP010000563.1 GCA_023442215.1 Pseudomonadota bacterium | reverse complement strand
GCGGACCGCCTGGGCCTCGCGGGTCGCGCTGATCTCCAACATCATCGGGGTGTTCTGCATCTGGCTCTACAGCCTGTGGAGCCGGCACGCCCTGCGGCGGCTTTCAGCCTCGAAGCCGGACCACCGGGCGGACCGGATCGCGGTCGCCCTCGGGCGGCTCGGCCTTCTGCTCGGCGGCGTCGCCGTGTTCGTGGTGGTCGGCGCCACGACGGCCGACACCATGGCTCAGAGCTTCGGCGAAACCGAGCGCCTGTTCCGCATCTTCCAGCTTCCGTTCGCGGAATTGCTGCTGGCCTCCATCGCCGTGCTCACCGTGCTGGCGCCGCGGTCGCCCAGTTCCCGTCTGGTGCCTCTCGGCGACCGCGACGCAAGGCGGGTCTCGATCCAGCTCATCTCCATCGCGGCGTTCGCGGCGCTGTCCGGCGGCTTCATCGCGTGGGTGGAGATCGCCGGGCTGCCGCGTTCGCTGCTGCGCTTCAGCATCATCGCCTCCCTCAACATCAGCTGTCTCGCGCTGCTTCTCGTCGCCCTTTCGCTGAGCGGGCGGGCCATCGTCCGCCGGCCGCCGCCGGCGCCGGTGGAAACCGTGCCCGACGAGCGGACCGCCGAGGCGCTGGAAGAGGCGGTGGCGCTCGAACGCAAGGCCGAGCGTGAAGCGACCCACATCCCGGCGTCGCGCTTCTTCATCCGCCACTCGCACCAGCTCGTCGTGCTCGCGGTCATCATCGCCGCGACGATCGGAACGGGCCGGGCGCTGCTCGATCATCCCCGGCCGATCGCGCCGATCATCGGGCCGTTCGTGGTCATCGCCGGCGGCGTGCTCGCCTACGCGGTGATGGTGTTCATCATCGACAGCCTGTTCGCCCGCGCGGTGCAGGAAAAGCGGGTGGATACCAAGGAGCGCCGCGGCCGCGAGCGCCGGGTGCTCGCGAGCCGGCGCAACATCGTGCGCGCGCTGTTCGAGCACGCCGCCCTGATCACCGCCATCGCGATGACGCTGACCGGCATCCTGACCACCTGGGGCGTCGACGTGACCGACCCCGAGGGGCCGTTCGCCCGCTTCGCCGGGCTGATTCTCGTCGTGTTCGTCTCGATCATGGCCTATCGCGCGGTGAAGCTCTGGCTCGACGAGGAGATCGCCATCGAGCGCTATGTCGCCGCCGACGAGAGCGCCCATGGCGAAAGCACCTCGATCGTCGGCGCCACCACGCGGCTCGGCACGCTGCTGATGATCGTGCGCAACTTCCTGCTGGCGAGCATCGTCGTGGTGGCGCTGATGATCGCGCTCGACGAACTCGGCGTGAACATCGCCCCGCTGTTCGCCGGTGCCGGCGTCATCGGCATCGCCATCGGCTTCGGCGCGCAGTCGCTGATCAAGGACATGTTCTCCGGCATGTTCTACCTGATCGACGATGCCTTCCGCACCGGCGAATATATCGACATCGGCGTCGTGAAGGGCACGGTGGAGAAGATCTCGATCCGTTCGTTCCAGTTGCGCCATCAGAACGGGCCGCTGAACACCGTGCCGTTCGGCGAGATCAAGAAGCTGACCAACTATTCGCGCGACTGGGTCATCGTAAAGCTGCCGATCCGCGTCACCTACGATACGCCCGTCTCCAAGATCAACCAGATCGTCAAGAAGATCAGCAAGGAACTCCTCGAGGACGAGGACGTCGGCCACCTCTTTCTCCAGCCGCTGAAGTCGCAGGGCGTCTACGAGATGGAGGACTCGGCGATGGTGGTGCGCGTGAAGTTCATGACCAAGCCGAACGAGCAGTTCGTCGTGCAGCGCATGGTCTATGCCAAGATCCGCGAGGAATTCACCGCGGCCGGCATCAAGTTCGCGCACCGCAACGTCACGGTCTACGTCGCCAATCCGGACGGCTCGCCGGTGACCGATCCCGCCCGCGCGGCCGCCGCCGCCGGTTCCGCCATCGCCCCGATCCTCGATGCCGAAGCCACCGCCGCGCAGGCCGAGGAAGAGGAAGCCTCCGAGGGCAAGAACGAATAGGGCAAGAACGAGTACGGCAAGAACGAGTAGGGCAAGAACGAGTAGGGGGCGGTGGGGCTGCCGCCTCACGAACGAAAACGGCCCGCGTGGTGCTCCACGCGGGCCGTTGAAACGGGAGTTGAGCGGGCCTCAGGCCGCGGCGGCGAGGCTTTCGAACAGCGGCCGGCCGTCGAGGCCGCCCTGCAGCGGCTCGATCAGGTTTTCCGGATGCGGCATCATGCCGAGCACGCGGCGGTTCTCGCTGAGGATGCCGGCGATGTCGTTGATCGAGCCGTTCGGATTGGTGCCCTCGGCATAGCGGAAGGCGACGCGGTTCTCGCCTTCGAGGCGGGCGAGGGTGTCGGCGTCGGCGAAATAGTTGCCGTCGTGGTGGGCGACCGGGCAGCGCAGCACCTGGCCCTGTTCGTAGAGCCGGGTGAACGGGGTGTCGGTCGCCGCCACCTGCAGCTTCACCTCGCGGCAGACGAACTTCAGCCCGGCATTGCGCATCAGCGCGCCGGGAAGCAGCCCCGCTTCGGTGAGGATCTGGAAGCCGTTGCAGATGCCGATCACGAGCCCGCCGCGCTCGGCGTGGGCCTTCACCGCGGCCATGATCGGCGCGCGGGCGGCGATGGCGCCGGACCGCAGATAGTCGCCGTAGGAGAAACCGCCCGGCAGCACCACGAGGTCGACGTCCGGCAGCGTCGTGTCGGCGTGCCAGACGGCGACGGGCGCGACGCCGGACACGGCGCCGAGCGCCTTCATCACGTCGCGTTCGCGATTCGATCCGGGGAAGACGACGACGGCGGACTTCATCTCGGCTCTCCTAATCGGCTGGAGCATCTCCCGTCCGGATCGAGGCGCTCCGGACGACGACGATATGCCCAAGGCGTTGAATAGGCGGCGCTTCCCCCGGATGCGGCGATGCCGTGTCCGGTCTGAAGCGCTCCGGCAGGCGGGGGCTGGCCCCGCCGTCAGCCGGCGATGTCGATGGCGTAGCTCTCGATCACGGTGTTGGCGAGCAGCGCCTCGCACATCTCGGCGATCTTCGCCCGGGCGGAGGCCGGGTCGGAATCGGCGAGTTCGAGGTCGATCACGCGGCCCTGGCGAACGCTGTCGACGCCGGAGAAGCCGAGCGCACCGAGCGCGCCCTGGATCGCCTTGCCCTGGGGATCGAGAACCCCGTTCTTGAGAGTGACGGTGACGCGCGCTTTCATGACGTTTCCGCTGTTTGGCAGGGTCTGGAACGCTTCGCCGCGGCGCAGGGCACGCCCGGAACGCGCCACCCGCCCGGGAGCGGATGGCGCCGGATGCCGCGCTGCGGCGAAGCCGGTCACTTCACCAGGGTCGGGCCTGTCGACGACGTGCGGTCGTTGTCGTTGAGGATGCCGAGCCGGCGGGCGACTTCCTGGTAGGCCTCCAGCATTCCGCCCATGTCGCGGCGGAAGCGGTCCTTGTCCAGCTTGTCGTTCGTGGCGATGTCCCACAGACGGCAGGAATCCGGGGAGATCTCGTCGGCGACGACGATGCGCATCATGTCGCCTTCCCAGAGCCGTCCGCACTCCATCTTGAAGTCGACGAGACGGATGCCGACGCCGAGGAACAGGCCGGCGAGGAAGTCGTTGACGCGGATGGCGAGCGCCATCACGTCGTCGATCTCCTGCGGCGTCGCCCAGCCGAACGCGGTGATGTGCTCTTCCGAGACGATCGGATCGCCGAGCTTGTCGTTCTTGTAATAGAACTCGATGATCGAGCGCGGCAGCTGCGTGCCTTCCTCGATGCCGAGCCGCGTCGAGAGCGAGCCGGCGGCGACGTTGCGCACCACGACCTCGAGCGGGATGATCTCCACCTCGCGGATCAACTGCTCGCGCATGTTGAGCCGGCGGATGAAGTGCGTGGGAATCCCCATGTTGTTGAGATGGGTGAAGATGTACTCGGAAATCCTGTTGTTCAGGACGCCCTTGCCATCGACGATCTCATGCTTCTTGGCATTGAAAGCCGTCGCGTCATCCTTGAAGTGCTGGATGAGCGTTCCGGGCTCCGGGCCTTCATAGAGAATCTTAGCCTTGCCTTCATAAATGCGGCGGCGACGGTTCATGGGGATGTACCGTGAGTGCTTGAGGAAATCCATGTCGAGCCGCAAGTCTCCATTGGCGGGCGCCAGCCGGCCGGCGGATATGCCGGAAAGCCTGGCGACGTTCGGCGAGGCACCGAGCACATACCGCCGCGGCAACGACGAATGCGCGGGAAACCGCCCTTTTCATGACGGTACCCACGTTTTTACGGCCGGACCCTACTCGATCCTTATGGCGAGCACAATTGATGCGTTGCCGCAATCCGCCGCCGCCGCGTGTTTTTCCGGCCCCCGTCCGGCGATTTTCGCCGCTGGCGGCGGCCGCGTCTCGGTTTCGCCGCGTCCCCATGCAACAAGCTGCCCGCCCGCCGCGTTCTGCCGCAGGATCCCTTGCGTCCGTCCTTGTCCCGGGAGCGCCCTGTCATGAAGTCCGAAAGCGTCCTGCTTTCCCGCCCGCCGGCCCGCGGCGCCGCGCCTGGCCGCCGGGCCGGCGTGCGTCTCGTCCTCGCCCTCTCGGGGCTCGGCCTCCTTGCCGGATGCGCCTCGCCGCCGGGGCAGGCGGTGCTGGTTCCCTCGCCGGGGCCGCAGAAGAGCCAGCGCCAGTTCGCCCGCGATGCCCAGGCCTGCCGCGCCCAGAGCACGGCGATTCCGCCCGGCGCGGTGGTGTCGCAGGCCGATATCAGCGCGGCCTACGTGCAGTGCATGGCCGCGCGCGGCAACACCATCTCCGCGCTTCCGGTGCAGCCGCCGCCGCAGCCGGCCTATGTCTATCCGTCCTACGGCTATGGCGTCGGTGCCTATCCGGCGGTCTACAGCGGGTGGGGCTGGAGCCGCGGGTGGGGCTGGGGCGTCGGCGTCGGAAGCGGGTGGGGCTGGCCCTGATCCACGCGGGCGGCCGCCGCCGATTGCCGGCTTTGACTGTTCCCCGGACCTTCACAGGGTATATGGTCGCCTCGCGCCCGGCCGCAGAGTCGGGCGCAGAGGAAAACGGAAACCTGGAGAGAAGACGTGGATCGTCTGGCGAGGCCCTATGATCTGGCGGTGCGGCTGCGTGGCGGCGAGGTGGTTCTGACGGCGTGGTCGACCGCCTTCACCGCTCCCGGCGTGATGGCGGAACTCGCCGCGGCCGGCTATCCGGCGATCACCTTCGACATGCAGCACGGCATCCACAACATCGCGACGCTCGCCGACGCGATTCCCCGCGTCGTCGCCCACGGCACGGCGCCGATCGTGCGCGTGCCGGTCGGCGACTTCGCTTCCGCCAGCCGGGCGGTGGACTACGGCGCCACCGCCGTGATCGCGCCGATGATCGATTCGGCCGAGGACGCCCGCCGCTTCGTCGCCCATGTGAAATATCTGCCGCTCGGCCAGCGCAGCTGGGGACCCGCCGCGAGCATGCGCCTCGCCGGCGTGAGCGATCCGGGCGTCTGGCTTGCCGGCGCCAACGACGCGACCCTCGCCTTCGCGATGATCGAAAGCCGCCCGGCGCTCGACGCGCTCGACGACATCCTGCGCGTGCCCGGCCTCGACGGCGTGTTCATCGGCCCGGCCGACCTGTCGATCGCGCTGACCAACGGCGCGCGGTTCGCGCCCTCGGCCGAGGAAACCCAGGAGACGGCGGCCCGTGTCGCCGCCAAGGCCGTCGCGGCGGGCAAGCTTGCCGGGGCGTTCGCGGTCAGCACGGCGGATGCGAAGCGCGCCGCGGCGGCCGGTTTCCGGCTCATCGCGCTCGGCGTCGATTTCGCGCTGCTGCACGAGGCCGCCCGCGCGACGCTCGCCTCGTTCGCCAGCGACGGCTCGCCGGCCAAGGGCGGGCGCGGCGGCTACTGAGCCCCCCTTCGGCCCACGGCGGTCAGGAAGAGGCAGTCACGAACAGGCGGCGGCGGTCGATATCGCGGCCGCCTTTTTCATGGCAGTCATTGCTGCGAAACCGCATCGGAGCGAAGCAGGCTGCCGCCCGCTCAGTGCGCGCGGGCGATGGAGAAGCCGATCACGTCGATGAGGGCGTCGCGCTGCGGCGTCTGCGCCAGACCGGCGAGCGCCTCGCGGGCGACATCGCCATAATGGTGGGCGCGCGCGACGGTCGCCGCGATGGCGCCGTGCGTCTCGATCAGGGCGAACGCGCGCTCGAGGTCGCCGTCGCGGATGTCGCCGCCCTCGATGCAGCGGCGCCAGAACGCGCGCTCCTCGTCGTTGCCGGCGCGGAAAGCGTGGATCACGGGCAGCGTGATCTTCCCCTCGCGAAAATCGTCGCCGACATTTTTGCCGAGTGCGCCGGACGAGCCGCCATAATCGAGCGCGTCGTCGACGAGCTGGAAGGCGAGGCCGAGATTGAGGCCGTAGAGCCGGAACGCCTCCCGCTCGGCGGCGGAGGCGTCGGCGATCACCGGGCCGACCTCGGCCGCGGCCGCGAACAGCGCGGCGGTCTTGGCCTCGATCACCTGCAGGTAGGTCGCCTCTTCCGTATCGAGGTCCTTGGCGGCGGCGAGCTGCATCACCTCGCCTTCGGCGATCACCGCCGCGGCGTTGGAGAGGATCGCGAGGCATTCCAGCGAGCCGGTCTCCACCATCATCTTGAAGGCCTGGCCGAGCAGGAAGTCGCCGACGAGCACGCTCGCCTGGTTGCCCCACACCATGCGAGCGGCCGGCTTGCCGCGGCGGAGGTCGCTCTCGTCCACCACGTCGTCGTGCAGCAGCGTCGCCGTGTGCATGAACTCCACGCTGGCGGCGAGCTTGACGTGCCCTTCGCCCGGGTAGCCGAAATGCGTGGCGGCGGCGAGCGTCAGCATCGGCCGCAGCCGCTTTCCGCCCGAGCTGATCAGGTGGTTGGCGACTTCCGGGATCATCTCGACATCGGATCCCGTGCGCGACAGGATCGTGGCGTTGACCCGTTCCATGTCCGCGGCGACCAGCCCGACGAGCGCGTCGATCCCGCCGGCACGGGACGTGCCTCGGGGTGCCGGCGAATTCGAATGAGTCTGGACCGCACTGAAAGAGGCCACGCGGGCAT
>JAEZMP010000560.1 GCA_023442215.1 Pseudomonadota bacterium | reverse complement strand
ACTACACCCCGCGCCGCTACGATGCGGCCGCGAACGAACTCGACATCGAGTTCGCCATCCACGAAGCCGGGCCCGCCACCCGGTGGGCGATGCAGGCGGCACCGGGCCAGAAGATCGGCGTCGGCGGGCCGCGCGGCTCGTTCGTGGTGGCCGGCGATTTCGACTGGTACCTGATGATCGGCGACGACGCCGCGCTGCCCGCCATCGCCCGTCGGCTGGAGGAGCTGCACGCCGGCGCCCGTGCCATCGTCATCGCGGACATCGGCGGCGCCGCCGACGAGCAGCGGCTGGAAACCCGCGCCTCGGCAAGCATCACATGGGTGCATCGCGGCGCGGCGGCAGCGGGCACGCCCGAGCGGCTGGAAGCCGCCCTGCGCGCGCTCGCCCTGCCCGAGGGTGACGGCCACGCCTGGATCGCGGCGGAATCCGATGTCGCCAAGCGCCTGCGCCGCATTCTCGTGGAGGAGAAGCGGCATCCGAAGGCGTGGGTGCGCGCCTCCGGCTACTGGCGCCATGGCGCGGAGGGCGCGCACGAGACGATCGAGGACTGAAGCGGCCCAGAGCATATCCCGTTCAGATCGAACCGATCTGAACGACAAGGATATGCTCAAGCTTTTGAATCTGGAGCGATTTCTTGTCGATCCGATGATTCCATCAGATGGGAAAGCGCTCTAGGAATCGGCGCGTCGTTCCTCCGGACGGAGGAACGGCCGCCAGCCGGCCCGAGCCGGCTCCGGACAACCGGGCTGGCCCAAAAGAACGGCCAAAAGAAAAGGCCGCCGGGTCGCCCCGACGGCCTTTCCGAATGGCAGGCTTTCGCCCGGTCAGCGCGAGTAGAACTCGACGACCAGGTTCGGCTCCATCTGCACCGGATAGGGCACATCGCCCAGAGCCGGCACACGGACATACTTGGCCACCATCTTGGAGTGGTCGGCCTCGATATAGTCCGGAACGTCGCGCTCGCCCGACTGGACGGCCTCGAGCACGAAGGCAAGCTGCTTGGACTTGTCCTTCACCTCGACGACGTCGCCGGCGCGCACGCGGTAGCTCGGGATGTTCACGCGGCGGCCGTTGACCTTGATGTGGCCATGGCTGACGAACTGGCGCGCGGCGAACGGGGTCGACACGAACTTGGCGCGATACACGATCGCGTCCAGCCGGCTCTCCAGCAGGCCGATCAGACGCTCGGAGGTGTCGCCCTTCATGCGGGACGCCTCGTCGTAGATCGCCGTGAACTGCTTCTCGGAAATGTTGGCGTAGTAGCCCTTCAGCTTCTGCTTGGCGCGCAGCTGCACGCCGAAGTCCGAAAGCTTGCCCTTGCGGCGCTGGCCGTGCTGGCCGGGGCCGTATTCGCGGCGATTGACCGGGCTCTTCGAGCGGCCCCAGATGTTCTCTCCGAGGCGGCGGTCGATCTTGTACTTCGCCGAATGGCGCTTGCTCATCGCAGTTTCCTGGTGTTCGATTCTTCGGAAACGCGCCCTCCTTTGTCCTCCCCGCCTCAGGGGCGGAGGAACCGACAGGGACGACGGGCGAAGCGCTCGCCCGATCCCACGGGTGCGTGAACGCACAAGGCCGGAGCGACACCCCGGCCTTGCGGATGGCGGGTGCTACCGCAAACCCGATGCCAAATCAACCCCGGCGCGCGGAAAACCGGCGGAAAACCGTCATTCCGGCCTCATCCCTCAGTCCGGCTTCCAGGCGAGGCGCAGGGCGGAGAGGGTCGCCGACAGCGCGCCCTCCGGCGGACGGCCGGAGGTGAAGATCACGCTGCCGCGCGGCGCGGCGTCGTTTTCCGGCTGCCGGAACGCGGAAGAACCCTCCGGCAATCCCAGCACGTCGACCGTGCGCCGCGCGATGGCCGGCGCCGGATCGATCCAGTGCACCGGCCAGGGTGCGAGCCGGACGAACACGTCCGTCAGGAAGGGATAGTGGGTGCAAGCCAGCACGATGGCATCGGTCCGCCGGCCGTCGCGCGCCACGAAGGCGGGTGCGATCTCGTCGGCGATGGCCTGCTCGTCCACCGTCTCGCCACGCAGCCGCGCCTCGGCGAGCGCGGCCAGCCGCTTCGAGCCGACGAGATTGACCTCCGCGCCGTGGCCATGGGTGTTGATCAGCGCGCGGGTATAGTCGCGCGCCACGGTTCCGGGCGTCGCCAGCACGCTGACGAGGCCGGAGCGCGTCGCGGCCACGGCCGGCTTGATCGCCGGCACGGTGCCGACCACGGGAATGTCGAGCGAGGCGCGCAGCGCCGGCAGCACCAGCGTCGATGCGGTGTGGCAGGCGATGACGACGGCATCCGGTTCGTGGCGGCGGGAGAGATCGACGACGAGGTCGCGGACGCGAGCGACGAGATCGTCCTCCGCCCAGGCGCCGTAGGGAAAGCCGGCGTCGTCGGCGACATAGACGGTGCGGGCGCCGGGCAGGCGCGCCGCGATCTCGCGCTGGACGGTGAGACCGCCGACGCCGGAATCGAACACGAGAATGGAGGATGGCGATGCGGAAGCGGGCA
>JAEZMP010000540.1 GCA_023442215.1 Pseudomonadota bacterium | reverse complement strand
GCCTTCGCCGGGGCCGCCCCGGCCCGTGCCGACGACATGAAACAGGAGATGGACGGCCTTTCGGACGCCCAGGTGAACGAGGTCGTCGAGTTCACCTTCGACAACGCCCTGTTCTTCCTGTTCCACGAGATGGGCCACATGCTGATCTCGGAGTTCGACCTGCCGGTGCTGGGGCGCGAGGAGGACGCCGCCGACACGCTGTCGACCCTGATCCTGCTCAAGTTGGACGATCCCATGTTCGACAAGGCGCTGGTCGATTCGGTCGAGGGCTGGCAGCTGTCGTCGGACGCCGGCGGCGATCCAGACCTGTGGGACACCCATTCGCTCGACCGCCAGCGCGCCTACAACATGGTCTGCATGATGGTCGGCAAGGATGCCGAGCGCTTCCGGGAGGCCGCGGAGAGCGTCGGAATGCCCGAGGATCGCCGCGAGGAATGCGCCGACGAATATGCCAAGGCGCACGACAGCTGGTTCAAGCTGCTCGATTCCCACGTCCGGAGGGATGGGAAGGAATCGGCCATCAAGGTCCGCTACCGCGCGCCGAAGAGCCACGATCTCGCGGATTACGCGGAGATGGTGAAACTGTCCGGCCTCCTCGACATCGTGCAGAAGGTCGCCGAGGTCTACAGGCTCGATGACGGGATCAAGCTCACCGCGGACGAGTGCGGCGAGGCCAACAGCTACTGGTCCCCCGACGATCGGGAACTCACGTTCTGCTACGAACTCTCGCGATGGTATGCCGAGGCGAAGGTCGAAGCCCTCGTCGGCGCGGGCAGCCAGCACTCCGCCACGGCCGGCGACGGCGGTGGAGATACGGGAGGCGATACCGGTGGGGATACCGGCGGCGACACCGGGGGCAACGAGTAGGGCGCAACTCGGATTCCGCGTGTGCGGCGTCTGCCGGATCTCGGGTTCCGCCGTGAAGGGCACCAGCCCGCCCGTCAGCGGGCGCCGACCACCATTTCCCGGATCCAGCGCACCAGCATGCCGGTGAACGCGCGCCGGGCTGCCGCGTCGGAAAGGGCGTGGTCCGCGCCCTCGACGATGCGATAGGTCAGCGAGCGGGCGCGCCGGAACGAGGCAAGATAGTTGGCGACGGTGGCGTGGGGAATGCGGTCGTCGACCTCCGATTCCACCAGCAGCACGTCGCCCTCGAACCGGGTGCACGCCTTGAGCGCGCGGTTGTCGGCCGGATCGACCCGTTCCTGACGGTAGTGGGCAAGCGCGAGCCGGTCGTGCCGGCCTTTCGGCACGTCCCAGTCTTCGTCGCGGTAGAGGGCCGGAACGCGCAGCGACAGCCATCGCACCGGCCGTTCCTCCGTCAGGAGCGCGGCCAGATAGGCGCCGTAGCTGCTTCCGATCACCGCGATGGAGGACTTGTCGATGATCGGGTGGGCGGCCAGCGTGTCGTAGGCGGCGAGCACGTCGTTCATGTTGTCGGCGGGCGTGACGCTCTGGCGGATCGATTCCGTGCCGGCGTGGCCGCGCAGGTCGAAGGTCAGGCAGACGCAGCCGAGGCTGGCGATCTCCTGCGAGCGTCCGAGATCGGTCTCCTGGCTGCCGGTCCAGCCGTGGACAAACAGCACCCCGGGCACCCCGGTCTTCGGAACGGCCACGGTCCCGGCAAGAACCTGACCGTCCACATTGATGCTGACGGGATCACTGTGCATCCGGTCTCGCCTCGATGGTGTCGGTGTCGATCAGGGCATATTTCATCAGTGGCCCTTCCTGCGGGTCGTCACCGTCGAAATAGACCATGGCGCCCGCCGGCGGTTCGCATTCCGTGCCGTAGTGCTCGACGCACACCGCCCGGACGGTGGTGAGGCCCTCATCCCCGGCGAAGACCTCGAGCGCGGCGATCTCCGCGCCGCTCGCCCCGCCAAGGCGCCAGGACTGTTCGAGCACGCCGATCTTCTCGCGCCCGGCCGCGTCTCGGCCGCAGACGACGTCGTAATTGCGCCGCGAGGCTATGAAGCCGCGGAAATGCGTGTCTGCGGCCGCGTCGTAGACAAGCGCATATTCGAGCGCACGGCGCGCGGCGGCGGCGGAGACGGGCCGGCCGGCCAGATGCGTCACGCCGTCGTCCCAGGCGCCAAGAAGCTCATCGAAATCGCCCCGCACCACCTGCAGGGCCGAACCGCCATAGGCGATGCCGCATTTGTTGTCCGGAGTCGCGGTCTGGATGCCCCAGTAGGCGCCGGCGATGTCGCCCGCCCGGAAACGGCCGATGCTGAAGGTGATGACGTCGGTCAGTTCCTCTTCCAGCACGAGACCGCAGCGGGCGAGATCGTCGTTCTCGGAGGCCGCGAGCGCCCGGTCGATCTCGTCTTCCGCGCGTATCACCTTCTGGCCATGGCCGCCATCGCCGAGCGGCGCCTTGATCCGCACCGGCCCGTGCGCGATGAGGGTGCGGGCGGCGGCGCGCGCATCGGCGATGCGGAAAGCCGTGTAGCCTTCGAGCGTCACCCCGCGCACGGCGTCCGCAAAGCCCGGCACCCAGCCCTCGGGCGCTGCCGCGTCGGGGGCCACCAGCGGATGCGTGATCGCCTTGGTGGCGACGAAGGCGTGGGGAACGAGACCTCCGAACAGGTCGTGCTCGTCGCGGATCAGGCCGGTCGCCACGTCGGCGCCAACGAGAAGCGTCTGTTCCGGCACCAGATAGAGCTTGTCGCGATAGGGCGCGGTGGCATCGAAGGTGCCGGCGAAGGCGTCGCCCTTGAGGCGGGCGAGCCGCCGCGCCAGTTCGATGCTCGTCTCCCGGCGATGCCCGGAAAACGGCCGCGAGGCCGGGTAGTGCAC
>JAEZMP010000465.1 GCA_023442215.1 Pseudomonadota bacterium | reverse complement strand
CCAGGACCCCACCGACGTGCTGCATCCCGAACGGCTGCGCGCGGCCGGGCGCGTGCGGAGGACGGCGGCATGACGACACCCGCGCTCACACCCGCCCTTCCCGCCGCCCCCGGCGCCGCGGCGGCTGCCGATCCCCTGGCGAGCCTGCGGGACATTCACCTGCCGGGCCCTGTGCCGTTCTGGCCGCTCGCCCCCGGCTGGTGGATGCTGGCCGGCCTTATCGTGCTTGTCGCGCTGGTGGCGGTGGCGCTCGAATGGCGCCGGCGCCGCACGCTCGGCTATCGCGCGCTGCAGGATCTCGCCGCCATCGAGAAGGACCGCGGACGCTATGCTGACAGCCGCGCCGTCGCCGAGGCCGCGGCCGTGCTGGTGCGCCGCATCGTGCTGACCCGCGGCGACGCCACTCGCGCGGCCGCGATGTCGGGCGAGAACTGGCTGGCCTTCCTCGGCAGTGGCAAGGCGGGACTGCCGTCCGAGATCGGCCGGCACCTCGCTGCGGCCCCCTATGCGCCGCCCTCCGCCGACCTCGGCATCGACCGGGATAGCTTGATCGCCGCCGTGCGGCGCTGGATACGGGGCAACGCATGACCGGGTTCGGCGCGATCCAGTTTCAATGGCTGTGGGCCTTCGCGCTGCTGCCGCTGCCGCTTCTGGTGCGGTGGCTGGTGCCGGCGGCCAAACGCGGCCGCGCCGGCGCGTTGCGCGTGCCCTTCTTCGCGGAGATCAGTCGCGACAGCGGCGCTGCCGGCGGATTGCGCCGCCGCAACTGGCTGAAACTTCTGACGATGTCGCTGATCTGGCTGCTGCTCGTCACGGCGGCCGCGCGCCCTGCCTATGTCGGCAAGCCCGTGCCGATCCCGGTCTCGGGCCGCGACCTGATGATGGCGATCGACCTTTCCGGCTCGATGGGACGGCAGGACTTCTCCTTCAACGACCAGGCCACCAATCGCCTCGTCGTCGTCAAGGCGGTGGCGGACGACTTCATCTCGCGCCGCAAGGGCGACCGGGTGGGGCTGATCCTGTTCTCCAGCCGGGCCTACGTGCAGACGCCGCTGACGTTCGACCGCACCGTGGTGCGCGAACTGCTGGACGAGGCGGAAATCGGGCTGACCGGCCAGGAGACCGCGATCGGCGACGCCATCGGCCTCGCGGTGAAGACGCTGAAGGACCGGCCGGTCGACGAGCGCGTTCTCGTGCTGCTCACCGACGGCGCCAACAATTCGGGCGCGCTGCAGCCGCTGCAGGCCGCCAAGCTGGCCGCGCAGGAGCACGTCAAGATCTACACCATCGGCGTCGGCGCCGACCAGATGGCCGTCGATACCGCCTTCGGCCGCCAGATCGTCAACCCGGCTGAGGACCTCGACGAGGCAACGCTCTCCAAGATCGCCGAGATGACCGGCGGCCGCTATTTCCGTGCCCGCGACATCGAGGGACTGGCCAAGATCTACCAGGAGATCGACGCCATGGAGCCGGTCTCCGGCGAGCCGCTCTATCTGCATCCCTCGGTGACGCTGTTCCAGTGGCCGCTCGGCGCGGCGCTGGTGCTGAGCTTCGGTCTCGGCGCGCTGATGCTGGTGCCGAACACATTCGGCGGGCGCATTCCCGTTCCGGCCCCCGCGGCCCCGGCCGCGCCGGCTGTGGAAGGCGGAGAGGTGCCGCGCCCGCGCAAGGAGGGGTTCGCAGCATGATCCCGGCAGAATTCCACTTCCTGCGCCCGGAATGGCTGCTCGCGATCGTTCCGGCCTTGCTGCTCGCGGTCTTCGCCTGGCGGCGGGTTGGCTCGGGGCGCAGCAACTGGGCGCGCGTCGTCGATAGCCACCTGCTCAAGCACCTCGTGCTGAAGGAGAAGGCGCGCGGCCGCAAGTGGCCGGTGATCGCGCTGCTGGCCGGCTGGACGCTGGCCTCGGTCGCCGCGGCCGGGCCGGCGTGGGAACGGCTGCCCACGCCTGCACTCGGGCGCATCGACCCGACCGTGATCGTGATGAGCCTCGCCCAGTCGATGAACGCCACGGACCAGAGCCCGACGCGCCTGACCCGCGCCCGTCACAAGGCAGAGGACATTCTTGCCCGCATGAAGGGCGGTCAGGTCGGCCTCGTCGTGTTCGCCGACGCGCCGTTCGTGGCCTCGCCGCTGACGGAGGACAGCAAGGTCGTTTCGCAGATGATGCCGGAACTCGCGACCGATCTGATGCCGGTGCTGAACGACCGGCTGGATCTCGCGATCACCCGCGCCGCCGAGCTTCTGAAGAATGCCGGCGCCGCATCGGGCCGCATCGTGGTGCTGACCGACAGCCTCGGCGACGAGCCGCAATATTCCATCGACGCTGCCAAGACCGCGGCTTCCGAGGGCTATGACGTCAACGTCATCGGCGTCGGAACCGCGACGGGCGCGCCGCTCGTCGCCTATGACGGCACGACGATGCGGGACCAGTCCGGCACCACCCGCATGACGCGGATGGACGAGGCGGCGCTGAAATCGCTCGCCGTCGCCGGCCACGGCGAGTTCTCGCCGCTGACCGCCGGAGACGGCGACCTCGACAAGGTGCTGGCGCAGGCCGTGAGCCCGGTCTCCGCCAACCCGCTCACCGACACGGACCTGAAGGCCGACGAGTGGCGCGACATGGGACCGTGGCTGCTGCTGCTGCCGCTGGTGCTGGCGCCGCTCGCCTTCCGCCGCGGCTGGCTGTCGGCCATCGTGCTCGCCGCCGTGCTTTCGGCCGGCATGCTACCGGGCGCGCTTCCGGCGGGCCGGGCATTTGCCGCGGACGAAGCGGCCGGCGCCGCGCCGGCGGCCAATACCGGGGGCCAATCGAGCGGTTCGATCTGGCAGCGGCCGGAATGGAAGAACCTGTGGCAGACGCCCGACCAGCAGGGGGCCAGCGCCTTCGCCAGCGGCGACTATGCGACCGCCGCGCAGAGCTTCCAGAACCCGGCGTGGCAGGCGAGCGCGCTCTACAAGGCCGGCGAATACGACAAGGCGGCGGGCGCGTTCCAGTCCGGCGCCAGCGCGGACTACAACAAGGGCAACGCGCTTGCCCGTGCCGGCAAGCTGGAAGACGCCATCAAATCCTACGATGCAGCGCTCGCGGCGAACCCCGGCGATGCGGACGCGAAATATAACCGCGACCTCGTTCAGAAGCTGCTGGACCAGCAGAAGCAGCAGCAACAGCAAGACCAGCAGAACCAGAAGAACGACGACCAGCAATCGTCCGACCAGCAGAAGGGCGGCGGCAAGGGACAGGACGGCAAGGACCAGCAGGACCAGAGCCAGGGGCAGAACGGCAAGAACGACGACAAGAGCGGCAAGAACCAGGATTCCGCGCAGGATCAGTCCGACCAGAAGAACGGCGGCAAGGGCGCCGACGACCAGCAGCAGGCCGGCAAGGACCAGCAGCAGGACAAGTCACAGGACAAATCCCAGGATCAGGCCGGGAACCAGCCGCAGGACCAGAAGGACGAACCGGGCAAGGACGACCCTTCCAAAGGCGACCAGCAGCAGGGTGACCAGCAGCAGAACGGGCAGCAGGACCAGGCCTCGCAGGGCGACACCCAGCAGCAGACCGCGCAGAACGGCGGCGACCAGCAGGACAAGGCCGGGCAGGATAACGCCGGGCAGGACAAAGCCCAGCAGGACAAGGCCCAGCAGGACAAGGCCCAGCAGGACAACGCGCAGGATCAGCAGCAGGCCGGCAGCCAGCAGCAGCAGAGCGGCGGCCAGAGCCAGGGACAGGACCAGCAGCCCCAGCAGGCGGCCGGGGGCAACGACCCGGCAGCCGACAAGGCGGCGCAGGAAAACGCCCAGTCCGAACTGAAGAAGGCGCTGGACGAGGCCATCAACAAGAGCCGTGCCGCGCAGACGGCACAGGCAGGCCAGCCGGCGCAGCAGCCCCCGCCCCCGCCGCAGAACCAGCAGCAGGCGGCCGTCGAAGGCACCGGCGCGATGACCGAGGAAGACCAGACCCGCGAACAGATGCTGCGCATGATCCCGGACGATCCGACAGGCCTGCTTCGTGCCCGCATCCGCAGCCACTATTCCAATCTGGGGCTGACGCAATGACCGCAAACCGCATCCCCTCCCCGGCGGCGCGCACGCGCCGGTCGGCACGCCGGCTGAAGGCGACCGTAGCCGCCGCGGCGCTCGCGACCCTGATCTCGGCCGGCGCCGCGTTCGCGGCGGGCGTGAAGGCCGACGTCGACCGTTCGGAAATCGAGACCGGCGACACCCTGCAATATGTCATTACCGTCGACGGCGCGGCGGTGGCGCGCCGGCCGGATCTGAGGCCGCTCGACAAGGATTTCGACCTTCTCGACGCGGTTCAGCAGAGCCAGACCAACATCATCAACGGCCAGAAGAGCCAGAGCCTGTCGTGGGTTATCACGCTCGCGCCGAAGCGCGCGGGGACGCTGACCATCCCGTCGCTCACCGTCGGCAGCGACAAGACCCAGCCGATCGAGATCCAGGTCTCGAAGCCGGACCCGAACCGCAAGGCGGAGAACCGGCAGCTTTTCCTGGAAACCGACGTCGCCAAGGGCAGCGTGTTCGCGCAGAGCGACGTGGCGATGACGGTGCGGGTGTTCGACGGCGTGGGCATCCGCAGCGGCTCGCTCAGCGAGCCGAAGGCCGACGGCGCGACGTTCACGCCCCAGGGCGAGCCGAAATCGCGCGAGCAGACCATCGGCGGGCGCCGCTATCACGTCATCGAACAGAACTACATCATGCGGCCGCAGCGCAGCGGCAAGATCGAAATCGGGCCGATCACGCTCGACGCCACGGTTCCCGGCCAGCGGCGCCGGCAGGCGGGAATGCCGCCGGGCATGGAGCAGTTCCTGTCCGGCAATGGCTTCGATTCCTCGATCTTCGACGACATGTTCGGCAACGCCCGCAACGTGACGGTGCGCTCCGAGCCGGTGACGGTCGACGTGCAGGCCCGGCCGGC
>JAEZMP010000450.1 GCA_023442215.1 Pseudomonadota bacterium | reverse complement strand
GGCGGATAGTGCAGCACGCGCAGGGTCGCCAGCGGCTTGGTCACGAGCGCGTCGAAATAATCCTCCTCAAGGTCGAGAGCGAGCGCGAACGCATGCAGCAACCGGCCCGACAGGGTCAGCATCGCCTTGTGGTAGGCCTCCAGCGCCGCGCGGAAATCGGGCTGGCCGGCGGGCCACTGATTGGGGCCGTAGAGCACCTTGCCCGCGACGACGTCGGGATCGTCGGCGGGGACATCGAGGGCGATGTCGAACGATTCATGCAGGTCGCCGCGCGCGGTCGGATCGGTATTTTCCTCAAGGAGCGCCGCATAGCCGCGATTGTTGCGCGACAGGGTGACGTGGTTCGCCATCTTGGCGTCGTCGTCGAGCGCGAAATAATGGTGCGCCGCAGCAAACGTCGCATCGATCACGGCTTGCGGAACGTGGTGATTCCGGATGTAGAGGAATCCGACCTCGGTGCAGGCCCTGCGAAGGTCTGCGGCGAGCTGCGCCTTCGCTGCGTCGTCGCCGGTGAACATCGGCTCTAGGTCGATGATGGGGATCTGGTCGAAGCTGATCCGGTTCGGATCGAGCCCGGCGTTCTTCATGACGCGAACGCCGTTTCCGGTCTCCACGGTCTTCATTGCGATGGCTCCTCTCTGTGGCCGTTGGCGCCGAGAACGGTCTCGACGTAGTAGCGCGGTCCCTGAAAGCGGAAGCCGGCTGAGAAATAGCGCTTGCAGAAATCGACGAAGGCCGCCGTCTTCCGGGAAACGAACTTCGGGCGTGTGAGGCGGATTTCGATCCGCTTCTCATCCGATTCCCAATCGGGCATGAGCGGCGTCAGATGGCCTCTCTCGCATTCGATATGGGTGAAGAACTTCGGCAGGTAGGCGATGCCCTCGCCCGCGACGGCGAAATATTTGACCGTCCAGTAGTCGTTGCTCATGAAGTCGCTGCGCGGCAGCAGGTCGACCACTTCGCCGCCGCGCTGCAGCCGCCAGGATTGCGGCCCCGTGGCGTGGCGGTAGAGCACGCCGCGATGATCGACGAGATCGCCCGGTCCATGCGGCAGGCCGGCGCGGGCGATGTAGTCGGGGCTGGCGAACAGGCCGAAAGTCGCCGTCGACAGCGTCTGCCAGGCGTGGCCGTCGTCGCCGGGCTCATCCCATGAAATGATCACGTCGAACGATTGAAGCCGGTCCGGGGTGAACAGCACGTCCGGCGTGAAGAAGACGAGGTCCAGCTTCACCAGCGGGTAGCGCTGGCGGAAGGCGTAGAGCATCTGCGCGTTGAACGCGGTTCCGAACTCGCCCGTGGAGCCGATGCGCAGCGTGCCGGCCACGTCGTCGCGAACCTCGGCGATGGCGGACCGGGCGCTTTCGCATGCCGCCAGGATCTGGTGCGCATGCTTCAGCAGTTCCGTGCCGGCATCGGTGAGTTCAAGCCCGCGGCCCTCGCGCAGGAAGAGTGCGGTGCCGAGATCGGCCTCGAGCTGCTTCAGTTTCAGGCTGAGCGACGACTTCGGCAGGCCGTGCAGCTTCGCGACCGCGGACAGCGACCGGACCTCGGCGATTTTCGTGAACGTTTCCAAGGCATCGAGATTCATGAGGCAATCGTCCACATTTCTGGACGGAACTGGCGTTATTTTGGGCTGATTATTTTATTTGCATGAACGATCGTAGTGCGGCTTAATGCGCTGCACAAGAGGCCGCGTGAACGGCCTCGGGGGCGGCTCGGCCTCCGAAACAAAGGGGAACACTGCATGGCCTTCACCGGGTCTCGGACGGTTGCGTCCACGCTTTCGCTCTGCGCGACGGCCTTTGCCGTCTTTGCCGCCACCAGCTTCGGGGCCGCCGCCTTCACCCTGGAAGGCCCGCCCAAGGTCGCCTTCATCTATGCCGCGTCGGCCCAGGACGGCGGCTGGAACGAGGCCATCGAGATCGGCCGCAAGGCCGTGGAGACCGAGCTCGGCCTTCCGGTGGCGGTGACCGAGAACATTCCCGAGGAAGCGACCAAGCTGCGCGCGGCCATCGACCTTTACGTGAAGCGCGGCTTCAACATCATCGTCGGCACGACCTACGGCTACAGCGCGCCGATCGCCGAAGCCGCGAAGGCCTATCCCCACGTCGCCTTCCTGAACGCCTCCGGCACCACCAACGGCGAGAACCTCGAGAGCTTCTACGCCCGCACCTATCAGGGCTGGTATCTCGCCGGCATCGTCGCCGGCTCGACGACGAAGACCAAGAAGGTCGGCATGCTCGCCGGCTTCCCCGTCGGCGTCGTCAACTGGGACATCAACAGCTTTGCCCGCGGCGCCCAGTCGGTCGATCCGGCGATCGAGACCGTGGCGGTCTACACCAATTCCTGGTGGGACCCGGTCAAGGAAGGCCAGGTTTCCGAAGCGATCCTCGACCAGAAGGCCGACGTGATCGCAACCGACCTCAGCGCGACCTCCGCGCTCGACGCCGCAGAGAAGCGCGGCGCCTACGCCATCGGTTACCAGCTCGACATGTCCAAGGCCGCGCCGAAGGGCATCCTGACGTCGGTGGTGTTCCGCTGGGATCGCTATCTCGTTCCGACCATCAAGAGCATCGCCGCCGGCACCTGGAAGCCGCAGGAATATGGTGCGTTCGAGGGTCTCGCCAGCGGCGTCGTGGATCTCGCGCCCTATGGCCCGAGCGTCACAGAGGAAACCAAGGCCAAGGTGGCCGCCGCGAAGCAGGCGATCATCGACGGCAAGCTCGATCCGTTCCAGGGCCCGCTCTACAAACAGGACGGCTCGCTGGCGGTTGCCGAAGGCAAGACGATCGACGACGAGGCGCTCTGGAACATGAATTTCTTCGTCAAGGGCATCATCGGCACGATGCCTGCATCGGCTCAGTGAGCGAGAGCGGGCGGCGCTCCGCCCGCGTCCGAAGCAGGCCAAGTGCAAATGACCCTACCGGTTGAAGACACGACCGCCACGCCGCGCACCTCCGTGCGCGGCGAACGGCATTCGGGGGCCGCCCCCGCGCTGGAGATGCAGGGCGTCTCCAAGGCGTTCGACGGCCGGCCGGCCCTGATCGATGCCTCCTTCAGCCTCGCCTGGGGCGAGGTTCACGCGCTCGTCGGCGAAAACGGCGCGGGCAAGTCGACGCTGATGAATGTCGCGACCGGGGTCTACGCCGCGGATTCGGGCACCGAGATCGTCGACGGCGAGGCGGTGGTCATCCGCGGGCCGGGCGATGCGACGGCCGCCGGCCTCGGCATGGTTCACCAGCACTTCCGGCTCGTCGGCCGGTTCTCGGTGGCCGAGAACGTGCTGCTCGCGCTCGGCCGGGGCAGCCACGTGCGCTCGGTGGCGGAGGCGGCGGACCTCGTCGCCGCGAAGGCGGCCGAGGTTGGCCTCGGCGTGCGGCCGGATGCGATGGTCGCGAACCTCTCGGTCGCCGAGCGCCAGCGCGCGGAAATCCTGAAGGTGCTGGTGCTGGGCGCGCGCATCGTCATTCTGGACGAGCCGACCGCCGTGCTGACCGAAAGCGAGGCGGATGCGCTGCTCGCCTTCACCCGCCGGCTCGCCGACCAGGGCCATGCGGTGGTGCTTATCACCCACAAGCTTCGCGAGGTCGCCGCGCGCAGCGACCGCGTCACCGTGATGCGCCAGGGCCGGACCGTGCTCGCGGGCGCGCCGACGGCCGGGCTCGATATCGGCGAGGTCGCGCGGCTCGCGGTCGGTTCGTCGCTCGGCGGGTCGGAGCGGCCGAACTCGACGCCCGGGCGCGAGCGGCTGCGTCTCGCCGCTCTCTCCATGGCGCGGTCCGACGGCACGACAGCGCTCGACGGCCTTTCGCTCGACCTTCGGGCCGGCGAGGTGCTCGGCATCGCCGGCGTGGGCGGCAACGGCCAGCAGGAACTGGTCGAATGCCTCGCCGGGCTTGCCCGTCCCGCGGCCGGCACGATGACGCTCGACGGCCGCGATGTCGGGCCGCTCTCGATCCGCGCCCGCCGCCGCCTCGGACTTAGGATCATCCCCTCCGACCGCTTCGATACCGGGCTGGTCAGCGCGATGACGGTAGCGGAGAACCTCGCACTGACCGGCGTCGCCGAGGGCCGGTTCGGCGGGCCCTTTTTCCTCAGCCGCGCGCGGATGCGCTCCGCCGCGCAGCGCGCCATCGCCGCCTTCGACATCCACGGCGCGGCCCCCGGCCGCGTCACCAGCCTGCTTTCCGGCGGCAATGCCCAGAAGGTGCTGCTCGCCCGCGAACTCGACGAGGGGCTGACGGTGCTGGTCGCCCATTCGCCAGCCCGCGGCCTCGACGTGAAGGCCACGCGGGCCGTCCACGATCTCGTCAAGGCGGCGGTCGAAGCCGGTGCGGCCTGCCTTCTCATCAGCGAGGACCTGGAGGAAGTGCTTTCGCTCTCACATCGGGTCGCGGTGATGAACCGGGGCCGGATCGCCGGCGAGATGCCGATCGAGAACGCGACCACCGAGCGCATCGGAGCCTTGATGATCGGCCATGCTTGATTCCACAGTGCTCGTCCGCCGCCAGGAGACGCCGCTCTGGCTTTCCATCGCGGCCTATGCCGGCGGGCTTCTCGTCGGCCTCGCCGTCTCGGCCGCGCTGCTCGTGTTCGTCGGCGTGCCGCCCGAGGCGCTGATCGACGAGTTTCTCGTCGAGACCTTCCTCACCTCCGACGGTCTCGCGCAGACGGCGACGGCCGCCATCCCGCTGGTTCTGGTCGGCCTCTCGGCGACCGTTGCCATGCGCGTCAGCTTCTGGAACATCGGCGTCGAGGGCCAGCTCTGGCTGGGCGCCATCGCGGCAAGCTGGATCGCCCTCGACAATATCGGCCCGGAGGCGGTTCGGCTGCCGCTGATGCTCGTGGCCGCGGCTATCGCCGGCGCAGCCTGGATCGCGCTGCCGATGGTTCTGAAGATGCGCTGGAACGTCAGCGAGGTGATCTCGACGCTGCTGCTCGGCAATGTCGCGTTCCTGCTGGTGCAGCACCTCCTGTTCGGCGCCTGGCGCGACCCGGCCAACAGCTTCCCGATCTCGGCCGCGCTCGATCCGGCGGAAGAGTTCTCGGCCCTCGGATGGGGGCAGGTCCACTCCGGGCTCTGGCTCGCGCTCGGCGCCGGGCTGGTGGTCTGGTTCGTGCTCGAACGCACGCGGATCGGCTTCTATGCCCGTGCCGTCGGGCTCAATCCGTCGGCGGCGCGCGCGACCGGCCTGCCCGTGCGGCTCACCACCAG
>JAEZMP010000444.1 GCA_023442215.1 Pseudomonadota bacterium | reverse complement strand
CGCGCAGCCGGCCCGCCGATCAGGGAAGACAACGGCATACGCCTCCCGAAGCCCCGGCTCAAGCGGGAGGAAGCGGAGGCGGGACATTCGGCGCACCGGCGCCGGCCGCCACCGTCAGAGGAGCCGCCCGACCGCGCCCGCGGCCGCGAGCGCCGCGACGACGGTCCACGGCGGCATCTTCCAGACGGTCAGGGCGAGGAAGCCCGCCAGCGCCAGGGCGAAATCCGCCGGGCGCAACACGGCGCTCGTCCAAACCGGATCGTAAAGGGCGGCGGCGAGAATCCCGACGACCGCCGCGTTGGCACCGCGCATGGCTGCCTGCACGGCCGGGCGATGGCCGACGGCCTCGCGGAACGGCAGCATGCCGTAGACCAGCAACAGGCCGGGCAGAAAGATGCCGGCGAGCGCGATGGCGGCGCCGGCGAGGCCGTTCGGAGAGGGCACCATCACCGCGCCGAGATAGGCGGCGAAGGTGAAGAGCGGTCCCGGCACAGCCTGCGCGACGCCGTAGCCGGCGAGGAAGGCCTCGTTCGTGGTCCATCCGGGCGCGACGACCTCGGCCTGGAGCAGCGGGAGCACGACGTGCCCGCCCCCGAACACCAGCGCCCCCGAGCGATAGAACGCTTCGAACAGCGACACGCCCGGAAGGCCGGTCGCGGCTGCGAGGAGCGGCGGCAGCACGAACAGGGCCGCGAACACGACGAGGGCGACGATACCGGCACGGCGGGACACCGGGAAGCGGAGCGTGCCGCCGGCGGCGGCGGGGCCTGCCCGGCACAGCCGGAGGCCCGCGACGGCTCCAAGCACGATCGCGGCGACCTGCCCGAACGCGCCGCCGACGAACACGACGGCGGCGACCGCGGCGAGCGCGATGCCGGCGCGTTCCCGGTCCGGCGTCAGCGTGCGCGCCATGCCCCAGATCGCCTGGGCGACGACCGCGACGGCGACGAGCTTCAGGCCATGCAGCAGGCCTTCGGCCACCGGCCCCGAGACGGCGGAGGCGCCGAGCGCGAAGACGACCATCGCCAGGGCCGACGGCGCGGTGAAGCCGATCCAGGCGGCGAGACCGGCGGCAAGGCCGTTGCCGCGCAGGAGCCCGAGCGCGAACCCGACCTGGCTGGACGCCGGCCCGGGCAGGAACTGGCAGAGGGCCACCAGATCGCCGTAGCCGTCTTCGTCGATCCACCTGCGGCGGACAACGAGTTCGTTGCGGAAATAGCCGAGATGCGCGATCGGCCCGCCGAAGGACGTGAGCCCGAGCTTCAGGAAGACGACCAGCACTTCCCATGCCGAGCCGCCGCCCCGATCCGATTGCCCGGCCTCATCCCGCATCGCCATCGCCCCGTTTCTCGCTCGGGCGATCCGGATGCCTGCGGACGCCCGGAGGGGGCGGTCGCCTGCCATAGCGCCGCGCGGCCGCGGGATCGGACGGATGCCGTCTGTCGTCGAAGAACGTCACGATCGATGCGGTCTGCCCGGCATTCCGTCAACCCGGGATCTGGCAACCCAAGATCTTGCAACCCGAGATCTTGCAACCCGGACCCGGCGCCGCGAAGGCGGGTCAGGCCGCCGCCCGGCCGGCGTTGGCGCGCTGGCCCGCAAGCCCCGCCGCCTCACTCCGCGGCGGCGAGGCGCTCCTCGCAGAGCACGAAGAAGTCGCGTTCGGCGGCGGCCGGGTAGGCGCTTTCATATTGCTGGCGGACGAGCGCGGACACGAACATCGGGACGTGATCGGCGCGGGCGGTGTCGATGATGATGTCGAAGTCCTTCATCATCTGCGCCACGGTGAAGGCGGGGGTGTAGTCGCCGCTTTCGATCAGCGCGCGCTTGTAGCCGATCAGCGGCGAGGCGACGGCGCTCTGGCAGATCACCTCCATCATGTCGCGGATGTCGATGTCGCCCCGCCGGCCGAGCGCGAGCGCCTCGGCGACGAGGGAGGCGGTGCCGCCGACGAGGGTGTTGAGCACGAGCTTGAGATAGCGCGCCTGCTCGTCCTCGCCGACATGGAAACGCCGCGCGGACAGGTGCGCGAGCAGCGGCTCCACCGCGTCGTAGGCGGCGCGCGGCCCGGAGGCGAGGACGGAAAGCGTGCCGGCCTCGGCCATGGTCGTGCTGCCGGAGACGGGTGCGCGCACATAGCCGATGCCGCGTTCGGCAAGTGCCGCCGCCACCTTCCGGGAAATCGCCGGCGAGACGGTGCTCATCTCCACCAGGATGGCGCCGGGGGCGAGCCGCGCCGCGAGCCCGGCCTCGCCCAGCACCACGGCGGCGAGCACGATGTCGTTCGGGATCATCGAGAACACGATGTCGGCTTCGGCGGCGAGCGCCGGCACGTCGAAGCCGGTTTCGGCACCGGCCGCCGCGGCGGCGGCGCGGTTTTCGGCGTCCGGCTCGGAGACGACGAGGCGATGGCCGGCCGCGACGAGGCGGCGGATCATGGGCCCGCCCATCTTGCCGGCGCCGATCCAGCCGATGGTGCGCGGGCGGGCGGCGCCGCGCGGCCCGTCCGGGCCGGCGGTGGCCTGGGATGCGGTTTCAATGCTCATGTTCGGTGCTCGCGCTTCACGGGAGGGGCGGCGGACAGGGCCGCGCTGCCGCTCACCGGATCGGATTCAGGACAGCGGTTCGGCCGGCGTGGCGCGCCGCCGCATCAGGCGGAAATCCCATTCCACCACCCGCTTCGGCGCCTCGCCCTCACCGGCGGGAGCCGGCTCGTCGAGATCGCGGAGCGTGGCGATCAGGCTCTCCTTGACGCCGAACACGGCGTCGGATTCGAGGTAGGGGTCGCCCGGCATGAAGATGTGGGTCGTGACCGGCTCGTAGCCGTCGGCGGCGACGATGAAGTGGATGTGCGCCGGCCGGTAGGGATGGCGGCCGAGCGCGATCAGGAGCTGGCCGACCGGGCCGTCGTGGGGAATGGCGTAATATTGCGGCACGATGGAGCGGAACCAGAACCGGCCCTCGTCGTCGGCCTCGAACAGGCCGCGCAGGTTCATCTCCGGCTGCAGGCCCTGCTGCTGCACGTCGTAGAAGCCGTCGCCGTTGGCCTGCCAGACATCGAGCAGCGCGTGGGGGATCGGCCGGCCGGCCTCGTCGGTGACGCGGCCGTGCACCAGCACGGGCTCGCCGATGCCGTCGAGGCAGATGCTGTCACCGAGCGCGCGGCGCGGCGCGTTCTCGACGTGGAACGGGCCGAGCACGGTCGATTCCGTGGTGCCGCCGCCCTTGTCGTGGTTGATGGCGTCGACCAGCATCGAGGCGCCGAGCACGTCGGACAAGAGGATGAACTCCTGGCGCCAGTCGGAACAGATCTGGCCGGTGCGGGTGAGGAAATCGATCGCCGCCGCCCATTCCCCGGTGGTGAGCTCGACCTCCTTGATGGCGGCGTGCAGGTGGCGGACGAGAGCGCTCACGACCGTCTTGAGCCGGTCGTCCGGGCACCCCTCCATGCGCGCGATCACCACGTCGGCGGAGTTGGCGGCGGTGAAGTAGCCGATCGGCGTGCTCTCGGCCGCGGAGGCCGGCCGGGGAGCTGTCTGCGAAGGCATGGGTGTTCCTTCCCTTGTCGTTTCTGTGCGGCTCGCCCGGGCGGCGACTGGCGCCTGCGGGGCTCGGCCGGGATTGTGTTTCAGGCGGCCGGATCCGGCGGGGCGTGGCCGGCGAAGGCCGCGGCGATCAGGCCGCGCACGGCATCGCGGTCGAACGGGCGCGGGTTCCAGTAGGGGTTTGCGACGGCGAGATCGGCCGCCCGGTCGATGCCGTCCGCCGGCATGCCGATGGCGGCGAGCGCGGTCGGCGCCCCGACGGCGCGCGCGAGGCGGTGGAGCCGCAGCGCCGGGCCGCCCTCGCCTTCCCCAAGCGCGCGGTCGAGCGCGGCCATCGCCTCCGGCGCGGCCGGCGCGTTGAAGGCGACGACGTGGGGCAGCACCACGGCGTGGGTTTCGGCGTGGGGCAGGTCGAAGCTGCCGCCGAGGACGTGGCAGAGTTTGTGGTGCAGCGCCATGCCGACCGCCCCGAGCACCGCGCCGCAGAGCCATGCGCCGTAGAGCGCGCGGCTGCGGGCCTCGCGGTCCGCCGGATCGCGCACGATCGCCGGCAGCGCGGCGGCGAGCGCGCGCACGCCGTCCTCCGCCATCAGCGAGACGATGGGGTTGCGGTCGCGGGCATAGAGGCCCTCGACGGCGTGGGCGATGGCGTTGAGGCCGCTGGTGGCCGACAGGCCGGCCGGCAGCGTCAGCGTCAGCGCGGGGTCGTAGACCACCGTTTCCGGCAGGATGCGGCGGTCGCGGCGGGTGGTCTTCACGCCGTTCTCGGTCTCGCCGAGGATCGGCGTCATCTCCGAGCCGGCATAGGTGGTGGGCACCACGATTTGCGGCAGGTCGGTGCGCCAGGCGATGGCCTTGCCGAGCCCGGTGGTGGACCCGCCGCCGACCCCGAGGGTGGCGTCGGCGCCGGTCTCGCGCACGACGGCGAGCGCCGCCTCCGTCACCTCGGTCGGGGTGTGCATCACCGCGCCGGCGAACAGGCCCGCGACCCGCGGACCAAGCATCGCCGCGATGCGCTCGGCCTCCGCGCGCTGCGGCGGCGTCGCCAGCACGAGGACGCGGGAGGCGCCGAGACGGTCGACCTCGTCGGCGAGCCGGTCGAGACTGCCCCAGCCGAACACCACCCGGCTCGGCAGCGCCTCGTAGACGAACGGGTCCATGGGTCCATGTCCTCCAGTGGCGCAGGGCCGTCAGCCGGCCGTGAGCGTGACCTTGATACAGCGGTCGGACTGCTTGCCGAGCTCGAACGCCCGCACCGCCTCCGCCAGCGGAAAGCTGTGGGTCTGGATCGGCGAGAGATCGAGGCCGGTGCGCTCCAGGAAGCGGATCGCGGCGGGCCAGACGCCGGGAGAGCCGATGCAGCCCTTCACGGTGAGATTGCGCATCTGGATGTTGCCGAGATGGGAGGCGACCTTGCGGCCGATATTGATGCCGACCATCGAGACGCGGCCCTCCTCGCGGGCGAGATCGAACACCGAGCCGAGCGAGGCATCGTGGCCCGAGGCCTCGACGACGAGGTCGGCGCCGACGCCGCCAGTGAGATCCATCACCCGGGCGGCGACGTCCTCGGCCACCGGATCGATCGCCTCCGCCGCGCCGAGCGCGAGCGCGGTGGTGCGACGGTGGGCGATGGGATCGACCACGATCACCCGCGCGCCCATGCCGATGGCGGCGGCTGCCGAGACGAGGCCGATGGTGCCGCCGCCGGACACGACCACGGTTTCCGCCGCGTTGGTGCCGCCGGAGCGCATCACCGCGTAGTAGCCGCAGGTGAAGGGCTCGATCAGCGACGCCTTGCGGTCGTCGATGGCGTCGGGAAGCTTGTGCAGCCACTCCGGCCGCGCGGTGAAATATTCGCGGTCGGCGCCGTCGAGCGAGAAGCCGAAATGATGAAGCCGGTCCGGCAGGCGCACCACGCACTCGCCGACGACGCGGTCGCCCGGCTTGAAGCCCGTGACGGCGCGCCCGACCTCGACCACCTCGCCGCACCACTCATGGCCCGGCGTGACGGGATAGCTGATCGGGATGATGTAGCGGCCGGCGAGCAGCTCGTAATCGGAATGGCAGATGCCGACCGCCTTCATCGTGAGAAGGACTTCGTTCTCGTCGATCTCCGGCATCGGCACGTCGCGGACGACCGGGCGGTCGGGCGCCTCGAAGATGAGCGCTTTCATCGGGTGTTTCCTCCTTCGTCTGCCTCTTGCCGGGCAGGGCTGTCCCGTTCGCCCGGCTGCGTTCGCGGGGCGTCGGACCGTCCGGGGCCGTTCCTGCGGGCCTGGCCGTCCGGCGGCCGGCCGGTTTCTCAGCGCACGGGCTCGATGCCGCGCGAGCGCGCCGCGGCGACGATGGCCTCCAGCAGCGCGATGTTGTCGATGAGCTGCTCGCCGGTGATCGGATAGGGCGCGGAGCCCTCCACCGCGCGGCCGAACGCCTCGAGATTCCAGAGCACCGGCTCGGCGGGACCGACTTCCTCGACGCGGATGGGCTCGCCCTTGAGGCCGCGCGTCACCACCCAGCCTTCCGGCGCCTCGACGTGGGCCCTGTCGCGGATGTCGATCCAGCCGTTGGTGCCGTAGACCGCGAACCGCGACACGAACGGATAGCCGAGCGAGGCGGAGACATAGGCGGTGCCGCCGCCGTGGAAACGGACATAGGCGCTCATGGTGTCGCCCGAGGGCAGCCCGGAGGCGAGATTCTCGCAGCTCACGACCACCTCCCGCGCCGGCCCCATCAGCGCGACCGAGAGGTCGGTGAGGTGGATGCCGGTCGCCGTCATGCCGCCGGCCGGCGCATGGGCGGGATCGAGCCGCCAGTTGGACGGATCGAGCGACAGGAACTTGTCGTGGCTGAAATTCGCCTCGATCTGGACGATGCGGCCGAGGCTGCCGTCCGCGGCGCGCTTCAGGAGATCGGCCATCGGCGGCTCGAACCGGCGCTCGTGGCCCATGCCCAGCACCACGCCGGCTTCCCGGCAGCGGGCGACGGCGGCCTCGGCCCCCGCGCGGGTCAGCGCCAGCGGCTTCTCGCAGAACACGTGCTTGCCGGCCGCGGCGGCACGGGCGATCTGTTCCTCGTGCAGGGCATGGGGCGTCGCCAGCACCACGGCGTCGATCGCGGGATCCGCCAACGCCTCGCCGAGATCGGCGCCGAGCACGATGCCGTGCCGGGCGGCGAAGTCCGCCGCCGCCGCCACGTTCGGCTCCACCGCGCGGACGATGCGCACCACGTCGCTGTGGCCCTGGACCACGTCCGTCATCTTGCGGCCCCACCAGCCGAGGCCGACCATCGCAAGTTTGATCATGTGCGTCGCTCCCTCCGGCCGGGTCTCAGGCCCTGTTGTCCATGCGCTTCAGGAAGGGGTTGATCGAAACCGTTTCCCAGACGCCGGCATGGAAGAACGGATCGTTGCGGTGGAAGGCCTCCACCGCCGCCCGGTCGGCGGCCTCGACGAGGAAGAAGCTGCCGATCATGGTCTCGCCGTCGTCGGCAACGAGCGGACCGGAGATAACGATCGTCACCGGCGGCGTGGAGAGATAGGCCTTGTGGGCATCGTAGTTCGAAAGCCGCGTGGGCAGCGCGCCGGGCTTGTCGAGGCAGTGGATCACGAAGTGCATGGCAAGCTCATTTGATAGGATGAAGGCAAAAGATCGAACCCACGGGGCGAGCCGCCGGCCTCAGGTTCGGACCAGGATCTTGAGATGATGGCCGGCTGGATCGAGCAGCGCCTCGAAGCCCTTCGCCACCACGTCGTCGGCGGCGATCTCGCCGGTCACCACCCGCTCGACCGGGAACAGCCCGGCCTCGATCATGCCGGCGATGCGCGGCCACACCTGAACGGGGTAGCACCACGTCGCCTCGACGGTGATGTCCTTCAGCGCCCACAGCATGGCGTCGATGGAGGCCGGGCGGACGTGAAGGCCGGTCTGCACCACCACGCCCTGCCGGCGCACGACGGCGACGCAGGTGTTGAGCGAGCGCTCGTTGCCGACGCATTCGATGGCGACATCGGCGCCGACGCCGTCCTCGGTGTGGTCGCGCACCACCGTCACCGCATCCTCGGTCGTCGGATCGATGCCGATGGCGCCGGGTACGAGGTCGACCGCCATCCGGCGGCGGGTGGCGTTCGGTTCGGAAACGAAGATGCGGGCAGCGCCGGCGGCCCGTGCCGCCAGAACGGTGAGCGCGCCGATCGGCCCGGCGCCGGACACGAACACGGTCGAGCCCGCCGTGACCCTGCCGCGATCGACACCGTAGAGCGCGACGGCCGCCGGCTCGATCATCGCCGCCTGGATGTCGGAGACGCCGTCCGGGACGCGGAACACGTTGTAGTCGTTGAGGACCGCGCGCTCTGCCATTCCACCCCAGGCCCAGGAAAGCCCGACGCAGCCGAGCTTCTCGCTGAGGTGATAGAGGCCGCGCCGGCCGTAATAGTCGTCCCGGGGCGCGATGAGCGGCTGGATCGACACCCGGTCACCCGGCGACACAGTGGCGACCGCATCGCCCACCGCGACGACGCGGGCGGAGAACTCGTGGCCGAGGATCTGCGGCAGCACCGCGCCCGTATAGACGTGGGGCGTCGCGGGGGTGACGATCGGCCCGGCGGCATATTCGTGCAGATCGGTGCCGCAGATGCCGCAGACGATGGGCTCGACGAGCACCTGGCCGGGCGCGAGACGTTCGTCCGGCGGGGCGACGTCCTCGACGCGGATGTCCTTTCGGCCATGGAAGCGCACAGCGCGCATGGAAGACCCCTTGAAGTTGGTCGGCGAAGAAAGGTGCGGAGACTCCGGCCGCCTCGTCGAGACGGCGATGTTCACGGTCTTCGTGTTCACGGGTGTTGCCGGGCGGACGGCGGCGTTCGCCCGGCAGTTCGTCCGCGCGGTTTATTGCGCGGTGTAGCCGCCATCGCAGACGAGGCTCGCGCCGGTCACGAACCGCGCCTCGTCCGAGGCGAGGAACAGCACGCAGTTGGCGACATCGACGGGCTCGCCGAGCGTCAACGGATGCTTGGCCTTCATCATCTCGAGATAGACGTCGAGACCGCCCGGGTAGGTCTCGCCCGCCTTCATGAACAAGGGCGTCTTGGTGGAGCCCGGATGGACCGCGTTCACGCGGATGCCCCAGCGCGCGTAGCAGATCGCGTCGGTCTTGGTCATCAGCAGCACCGCGCCCTTGGTGGCGTGGTAAGGTGGCAGGTCGTCGTTGCCGATGAGGCCGTAGATCGACGAGAAGTTCACGATCGAGCCGGCCTTCTTCTCCATCATCGTCGGCAGCACATGCTTGGTGCACAGGAACACGCCACGGGTGTTGATGGAGAAGATGTGGTCCCACTCCTCCACCGTCACCTCGTGGGTGAACTTGTTCACGCCGGTGACGGCCGCGTTGTTGACGAGCACGTCGATGGTGCCCCAGCGCGCCAGCACCGCGGCGACGGCGGCCTTCACGTCCGCCTCGCTGGAGACGTCGGCACGCGCGAACAGCGCCTCGCCGCCTGCCGCCTCAATGGCTGCGGCCGTCTTCACGCCGGCCGGGGTCACGTCGAACACCGCCACCTTGGCGCCTTCCTCGGCGAAGCGCCGGCAGGTCGCCTCGCCGATGCCGGTGCCGCCGCCGGTGACGATGGCGATCTTGTTCTGCAAACGTCCCATGTCTTCCTCCCGTCGCGGCCTCTGCGGGCCGCCTTGTTCCAACGCTCAGATCAATACCATGCCGCCGTCGACCATCAGCGTCTGGCCGGTGATGTAATCGGAGGCGGGCGCGGCGAGGAACGTGGTCAGCCCGACGATGTCGGCCGGGGTGGAGGCACGGCCGGCCAGGATCGAGGCGGAGAACTCGTTGATGGCCTGTTCCGGCTTCTCCGTGAGGCCGTGGTCGCGGAATTCCTGGTCGAGCTGCGCCCAGAGTTCAGTGCGGACGACGCCGGGCGCGAAGCTGTTGACGGTGATGCGGTGCTCGGCCAGCGCGCGGGCGGCGGCCTGGGTGAGCGCCACCACGGCGAACTTGCTGGCGCAATAGTGCGCGAACAGGGGATAGCCCTGCTTGCCGGCGATGGAGGACGTGTTGACGATCTTGCCGCCCCGGCCCTGGGCGATCATCTGCTCGGCCGCCTCCTGGGTGCCGATCAGCACGCCGAGGCCGTTGACGTCCATGATGCGGCGCCAGTCGTCCTCGGTGACCTTCATGAACGGGCAGGTCTGGCTGATGCCGGCATTGTTGAACATCACGTCGAGCCCGCCGAAGGC
>JAEZMP010000419.1 GCA_023442215.1 Pseudomonadota bacterium | reverse complement strand
GTGCCATCCGGTCCCGCGAGCCATTGCGGCCGGCCGGAAATGCCGTCGCCGTCGCGATCTTCGGGATCGGCGCGCGCGAGGATGGCGGCCTCGTCGATGCGGTCGAGGGCGGCGCGGCCGGCGAGATCGGGGCCGAGGCGCAGGCCCGCACGGGTCTCGTCGGAGAGCGGGCCGTAGGCGAATTCATCGAGATCAATCTCGACGCGGGGACCGGGATCGCCTGGCCCGCCCGGCACCTCGCGGACGGTGGCGCGGGCCTCGGCCGTCTGGCCGGGCACGGCGCGGGGCTGGATCTGGCGGCCATAGACAGGATCGGGCGCGCCGGCCTGCGTCGCGAGACGGACGACGAGGCCGGGGCCGCTCAGGGTGCCATCGGCCTGGGCCGTGACGCGGGACGGCCCGGCGCCGGCATGGCAGCCGGAACACGAACGGGCGTTGTAGAGCGGGCCGAGCCCGTCCGCCGAGCGGGTGGACGCGCCGCCGGCAACCCACATCCGCTCGAAGATCGCCTGCCCGAGCACGACATCGAGGCCGCCGGCGGAGGCCGGTACGATGGCCGCGACGAAGGCGACAAGGCCGGCACCGAACGCACGGAAGGCTCGCCGGCCCGGAACGACGGAGGAATGGGCGCACGGACGCGCGGCCCGGGGGGAACCGGGCGCAGGCCGGACCGCCGCGGGCGCGACCAAACTGCTCATGACGTCTGCATCATCGGCTCTGCGCGACGGGCTCTGCATCCCGGCTCGGCTCCTCCGTCTCAAGCGACCTTCACATAGCCCATCATGCCGGTCTCCTGGTGTTCGATGATGTGGCAGTGGAACATCCAGTCGCCGGGATTGTCGGCGACGAAGGCGACTTCCAGCCGCTCCTTCGGTGCCACCAGCACCGTATCGGCGAAGTGGGACACGACCGGCCCATCGTTCGACTTCACCACCCGGAAGGTGTGGCCGTGGATGTGGATCGGGTGGATGCGCGGGGTGACGTTGCGCAGTTCGAACACATAGGAGCGGCCACGCTCGAGCACCGCCAGCGGCGGCGGCAGCACGGCATGGCCCTTGTTCGGCCATGGCGCCTTGTTGATCGCCCAGAAGGTGCGCTCGGTGAGGCAGAGCGGGCCGATCGGCACGCCTTCCGGCAGGTCGCCGACGGCATCGACCGCCGCGCGCCCGGCCGCGGTGGCGCTGAACACGAACGGCAGCCGCACGGCGTCGGCGAGGTTCGGCTCCGGGATCACGGGCTTCACCAGCGGGGCGGGATCGAACGCGCCGCGATCGAGCATCGGCCCTGTGCCGACGAGGCGCGCGAGTTCGACCGGCTGGGGCGCGAAATAGTCGACGACACGGGCGACCTCGCCCGGCTTCGGCGCGCGCACGACGAGGTCGAGCCGCATCGCCGGCCCCATGCGCCACGATTTCAGCGGGAACGGCGGAATGCCGGCGCCGTCGACCGCGATCACCGCGGCCTCCGCGCCTTCTACGCCGATATCCGGGACACGGGTCGGGTCGACATTGACGATGCGCAGGCGAACGTCGCCACCGGCCGCGACGGCGATTTCCGGGTTCGTCACGCCGTTGACCGCGCGGACGGTGCCGAAGGTGCCCGAGGTCGCGGCACCCTCGTCGGTCATGAACGGCAGGAAGCCTTCGGGACCGATGCGCCAGTCCTTCAGCACCAGAAGGTGGTCGCCGTCATAAGGCCGCGTCTCGTCGCCCTCCACGATCAGAATGCCGATAAGCCCCCGGCCGATCGATTCCACCGTGTTGCAATGGGTGTGGAACCAGTAGGTGCCGGTATCCGGCGGCGTGAAGCGATAGGTGTAGTCCGCGCCGGGGGCGATCGGCGGCTGGGTCAGGTAGGGAACGCCGTCCTCGGCATTCGGCAGGCGGATGCCGTGCCAGTGGATCGTCAGCTCCTCCTGCCCCACGGGAATGCGGTTGCGCACCCGCGCGACGAGGGTGTCGCCGATGCGCAGGCGGATCACCGGCGGGAAAGGCTGCGCGCGGTCGAACGACCAGAGATCGGCCTCAACCCCGCCGAATGCCGGCAGCGTTCCGCGATAGGGGGCGGCATCGAACCCGGCCTCGACGGTGCGGCCGGCACCGCCGGCAGCGTGCGGCCGCGCCGACAGCTCGGTCGCCGAATAGGCGGCGGCCCGCCCGATCAGGCGCGGCGCGGCAAGGCCGAGGGCGCCTGCGCCCGCGAGCGCGCCGAAGCCGAAGGTGAAACCGCGCCGGGTGAGCATGGCTGGCTTTCGCATGGTCGTCCGAGAGCGCTTTCCGATCCTCGTCGTTCAGATCGGCTCGATCTGAACGGGATATGCTCTAGACCGGGGCGGTCCGCATTTGGACGAGGCCCCGGAACGGCTACGGGCGGCCGCTGCCGGCCGCCCGCCGAAGAGAGAGACGCAGCCCGGAAAGCCGGGCCGGTCCGCGGTTCAGTTGGCGGAGACGGCCGACGGATTGTCGAGCGAATCCGAGCCTTCCACCTCGATCTTGAGGCCGAGGCCGGACACCACGCCCTCGATGGCGCGAGTCTGGGCAACGAGCGCGGTGACCACGTTGTCGATGATCTTGTTGCCCTCCGGATTGTCGGGGCCGATCATCTGGTCGTAGGCCTCCTTGCCGGAGTCGGCACGGTCCTTCATCACCTGCATCCGCGCCAGCGTCTCGTCGAACGCCGCGTCGAGACGCTTGGCGGCGTCCGGCGCCTTGGCGGCGGCGTAGGCCTGAAGGCCGGGGCCTTCGAGCGTGGTGCCGTCGATGCGCTTGTAGGCACCGGTATAGAGCGCCTTCATGCCCACCTCGTCATAGAAGTGCGAGTTGTGGGTGTTGTCGGAGAAGCAGTCGTGCTCCTCCTCCGGATCGTGGAGGATGAGGCCGAGCTTGATGCGCTCGCCGGCGAGTTCGCCATAGGACAGCGAGCCGAGACCGGTGAGGATGGTGGAGAGCCCGCCTTCCGGCCCCTTGGCGAGAAGCTGCTTGCGCGCCTCACCGTCCGCCTTCCAGGCGTCCGCCATATCCTTGAGATCGGCGACGAGCAGGTCGGTCGCCGCCGTCAGGTAGGCGCGGCGGCGGTCGCAGTTGCCGTTGGTGCAGTTTTCCAGCGAATAGTCGGTCGCCGGGCGGTTGCCGGCACCGGGACCGGTGCCGTTGAGGTCCTGCCCCCACAGCAGGAACTCGATGGCGTGGTAGCCGGTGGCGACGTTCGCCTCCACGTCCTGGGCTTCTTGCAGCTTCGTGGCGAGCAGCACCGGCGTGATGGTGGTGAAGTCGACTTCCTCGGCGCCGATGCGGATCTTGGTGTTGGCGATCACGTCGGCGGTGTAGAGCGGGTTCTCGTCCGAGGATTCGCCGTAGGACTTCTTGTCGACATAGTCGATCAGCCCCTCGTCGAGCGGCCAGGCATTCACCTTGCCCTCCCAGTCGTCGACATAGGCGTTGCCGAAGCGCAGGCCCTCGGTCTGCTGGTAGGGCACGCGGGCGGCCTTCCAGGCGGCGCGCGCGGCAGCCAGAGTCTCATCGTCCGGCTTCGCGAGGAAGGCGGCGACGGCGGTCTTCAGCGCCTCGGCGCTCGTCAGGCTGTCGGCATACATCGCCGCGGCCACATCGGCATAATGGGCGACGACCGCGTCGGGCGCCGGGGCATCCGCCGCCAGGGCCGGACCGGCGCAGACGGCCACCCAGGCCGCTGCGGTGGCGAGCAGAAGTTTCGAACGGCGCATCTTTCAGCCTCCTCAAGATGTTCGCGCTGCCTTGCGGACCTCGGCCACCCCTGGCGAAGGCCCGTTGACGACGGCCTGTCCCGCGTCTTCCCGCCTTATGCTCTAGCGGGGCGGGCCGGCGTCGAAGTCGACCTTGTCGACGAGTTCGCTCGCGGCCTTGCGGTACTTCGCGAGTTCGGAAAGCGGCAGCGGATCGGGCTTCAGCGTGCCGAGCGCCTGGACCACCGCGTTCGGCTTCAGACCCGGCCGGACCGGATATTCGAAATTGGAGTCGGCATAGAGTTCCTGCGCCTCGTCGGAGGTGAGGAATTCGATGAGCTTCAGCGCGTTCGCCTTGTTGGGCGCGTTCTTCGCCAGCACGACGCCGGAAATGTTGACCTGGGTGCCGCGGCCGCCCTCGTTGGGGAAGATCACGCGGATCGCCTTGGCCCATTCCTTCTGCTCGGGCTCGCGGTCGTCCGTCTCCATCAGCCCGACATAGTAGGTGTTGCCGAGGGCGAGATCGCACTCGCCGGCCCAGATGGCCTTGGCCTGGGCGCGGTCGTCGCCGGACGGCTTCATCGCGAGGTTGTCGCGGATGCCGGCGACGATCTTCTCCGCCTCGTCCATGCCGTCGTTGGCGATGAGGGAGGCGATGAGGCCGATATTGTAGACGTGCTGGCCCGAGCGGGTGCAGAGGCGGCCCTTCCACTCCGGCTTCACGAGATCCTCGTAGTCGAGCGCGGTTTCCTTCACCCGCTCGCGGGAGGCGTAGAGCACGCGGGCGCGCATCGTCAGCCCGACCCAGCCGCCTTCCGGATCGCGGTAGATCGCGGGGATGTTCTCGTTCACGACGCGCGAGACGATGGGCTGGGTGATGCCGAGGGCCTTGGCGTTCTCAAGCCGGCCGACATCGACCGACAGCAGGATGTCGGCGGGCGAGAACTCGCCCTCGGCGGCGATGCGCTCCTCGAGACCCGCGGATGCGGTGACGACGTTGGTGCGGATGCCGGTTTCGGCGGTGAAGCGGTCGAGCAGCGGCTGGATCAGTTCCGGCTGACGGTAGCTGTAGATATTGACCTCGCCGTCGTCCGCGACTGCCGGGCCGCCGGAACCGCAGAGCGACAGCCCGGCGAGCGCGGCGAACGACAGGCTCGCGAGAACCGTCCAGCCCGCCGCGAACGCCACGCGGCCACGGCCCGGGCGCACCGGCCCACGCGGCGGCACCCTCGCCGCCTCGCCGCGATCGCCTGCCCCGTTCCGCCCGAAACGCATCATGACCATTCCTCGATGGGCTCGCCCCGGCGCGGCACCAGGCACGAGACCTTCGGCGGCAACGGCGAGCTTCGGCGGGGGCGACGAGGAGACGGCGCCGACCCACACCCGGATCGGCCGGAAGATAACGCTACAGGGACAACGGCCCCTCGCCTCGCATCAGCCCACCGAAAAACGACTCCTGAGGGCACACAAAGCGAACCGAAAGTTGCGTGTCAATTGAGAATGAAGATATGCGCAGCAAATTAAAACTGTTCCAATCGGCAACGAAGGCAAAAGAACGCAGATTAAAATTATTCTATTCTTGTTACATCTCAAGAAAAGAGGCGCCGGACTCCGTGTGACACGCCGCGCAGCGCGCATCCTGCCCGATGCGCACGGCCGGAAATGCCCGGCGGCCTTTCAGCCCTTCCTGAGAACCGCGACGGCCTCGATGTGGGGCGACCACAGGAACTGGTCGACCGGAACCACCTTCTCCACGCGGTAGCCTCCGGCGACGAGCACGGCGAGATCGCGCGCGAGCGTCGCCGGATTGCACGAGACCATGACGACGCGCGGCACGGTGGCGAGGGCAAGCGCCTCCGACTGCGCCCGGGCACCGGCGAAAGGCGGATCGAGCACCACGGCGTCGTAGCGAGCGAATTCCTTGCCCTGGAAAGGCCGCCGGAACAGGTCGCGGACTTCCGCGGTGACCGGCCGCCGGTCGGTGGCGAAGCGACGGGCCTCGCCGAGCGCGGCGACGGCGGGCGCGTCGCCATCCACGGCATGCACCGACGCGGTGCGCGCCAGCCGCAGCGCGAAGGTGCCGACGCCGGCGAACAGATCGAGCACGCGGCGCGCATCGCCAACGCCCTCGGCGACCACCGCCGTCATGGCCGCCTCGGCGCGGGCGCTCGCCTGAAGGAAGCCGCCCGGCGAGGGAACAACGGCGACGCCATCGACATCGATGGCGGGCGGACGCTGCGCAACCAGGACTTCGCCCTCCAGCGAGAACCGCGCGAAGCCCAGCGGAAGCACCTGCGACACCAGCCGATCGCGGGCACGGGCATCGAGCGGCCGCGCTCCGGCCGCGGCGACATCGAGGCCGGCGCGGGTCGCCGTCACCGTCAGCCGCAGCGGATCGCGACGGCCGGCGAGCGGTTCGGCGAGGCGCCGCAGCGCCGGCAGTGCGGCGACGATGGCCGGATCCGTCACCGGACATTCCTGAAGATCGAACAGGCGGTGGGAACCACGCTCGTGAAAGCCGACCACCATCGCGCCACCGGCTCGCTCGGCCGTGAGCGTGACCCGGCGGCGTTCGCCGGGCCGGCTCGCCACCACCGCCTCGACCGGCGCCTCGATGCCGTGACCGGCGAGCGCGGCGCGAAGCTGCTCGCGCTTCCAGGCGCGGTAGGGATCGCCCTGCCAGTGCTGCAACGCGCAGCCGCCGCAGCGGCCGAAATGGACACACGCGGGCTCGACCCGCTCGGACGAGGGAACGGCGATCTCCACGATGCGCCCGCGCTCGCCGCGGCGTTCCACCACGAGTTCTTCGCCCGGCAGCGCGAACGGCACGTAGACCGGCCCGGAGGCGGTCTCGGCGATGCCGTCGCCGCGATGGCCGACGCGATCGACGAACACGGTCTCGCGCACGGCCGGGGCGGCCTCACCGGCCGGCCGCGAGGCGGCCCGCGCGGGACGGACGCCGCCGGCGTTGGGACGCGCGGCCTTCATCGCCGGTTCCCTTCGGAATGGCGGCAACGGCGGTTGGAGAGACGGGCGTTCATCGGGTGGACCTTCCTGCGGCGTCGCCGCGCGCATTGCGCCCGATCCGCGGCCGGCGACATTCGGCCGTGCTGAAGACGGGGCGGCTTCCGGCGTGCCTCACCTTCCCGTGCGGCTCTCAGCCGCCGGGGACGGGCGCCGGATGTGCGCATAGACCAGAAAAGCCGGGATCGCCGCAAGTGCGAACTGGACGAGTTCCAGGAACGTCACGTCCTGAGATGGCACGCCGCTCCTGAGAGGGAACGCCGCGTCCAGGGACGCTGCTTCCGGGAACGCGCCGCGGCTTCCCCGGCACGAAGCGCTCAGCGTTCCTTGCGCGCGCCGAGCAGGAACTCGCGGTTGCCGTCGCCGCCGGCGATGGGCGACGGCGCCTCCCCCACCACGCGCCAGCCCGGGCGGCCGTCGAGCCAGGCGCGGACCGTCGCCAGCGCTTCGGCGGCGCGCGCGGGATCGCGCACGAGCCCGCCCTTCGACAGGCCGTCGCGGCCGACCTCGAACTGCGGCTTGACCAGGAAGACGCCGAAGGCGCCGACGCCCGCGAGATCGAGCGCGGCCGGCAGCGCCACCATCAGGGAAATGAAGCTGAGGTCCGCGACGAGAGCCATCGGCGTCTCCTCCAGGTCGGAGGCGGCGAGATGGCGCACGTTCAACCCCTCGCGCACGGTGACGCGCGGATCGGCGGCGATGCGCGGGTGGAGCTGGCCGTGGCCGACATCGGCCGCCAGCACCCGCCGCGCGCCGCGGTGGAGCAGCACCTCGGTGAATCCGCCGGTGGAAGCCCCGAGATCCACGGCATAGAGGCCGGCGGGATCGAAGCCGAACGCATCGAGCCCGGCGACGAGCTTCTCCGCGCCGCGCGACACCCAGTCCGGGGCCTCCGCCGCGAGGGTCAGCACCGCATGAGCGGGCACAATCGCACCCGGCTTGGCGACGACGGCGCCGTCGAGCCGCACGAGGCCGCGGCGGATCAGGTCCTGCGCCCGCGCCCTGCTCGGCGCGAGCCCGCGCGCGACCATCGCCAGATCCGCCCGCATGCCGGCCTGGGCGGGCGCGGCGGAGACGGCGGGTTCCGTAGGGGGCGTCTGCGAGCGGCGTTCCCGCACCGGCGTGGGCTCCTGCAAATAAATCTCGGGCCTGTAAATCCCGGGCAGGCTCTATGGAAACCGGCGCAGGTTCGCAACGAATATCATCGTGGGAGACGCGCCACCGGGACTATGGCGCGGCGTCACGTTTCCCATTAGCATCGCACCTCAAAACGAGGCAGGGCCATGGATGAAGTCCGGTACCGCGAATACAAGATTCTGTTAAGGCCAGAGAAGTTCTTCGCCTCGACACAATTTGAAGTTTTCTGGGATCTGGTCTGCCAGATTGCGAAGAAGAGCGACGTCGGCGTTCATACGAACAAGGATGCGTTCCATCGCCTCGTGCGGGAAGTGCTGTTCTACGATACGCCAAATTTCGATCTCTATCGCAACGCCTTCATATTGCGCAAACGCACGTTCTATGAAGACGGCTGGCCGCGGAACGACCACGAACTGACGGTGAAATTCCGTCACGCCGACCTCGGCAAAGCCTCGGAGGTCGACATGACCCCGCACCTGCATGGCATCGCCGAGATCAAGTTCAAGGAAGAGATCCTGCCGCTCAAGGACCAGCTCGGCGGCATGCGCAGCCTCTATTCCCACAACTGCGTGCTGAACTCGCCGAACATCGTGCTGACCCAGGGCCTCGACCACATCTCGGCGGTGTTCCCGCCGATGGGGCTGATCGACCTCAGCCCGGAGACGGAGATCCACCTCGTCAACAACGTGGCGGTGGAGGAAATCCAGGTCGATGCCGGGACGTTCGATTTCGGCCACGGCCTGACCGCCAAGGCGACCGTCGCGATCTGGCGCAACCGCGCCTCCGAGGTCTCGCTGATCGGCGAGTTCGCCTTCCAGGCGAAGTTCGAGCACTATTCGGACCTCCACAAGAAGGCCAAGGAGCGCTCCGAGCACTTCTACCGGGCGATCCAGATGAACGCGCCGGAGTGGGTGGCGCTCGGCACCACGAAAACCGCCATGGTCTACGGCATCGGCAACACCGTCGTGGTCCACAATGAGTGACGCCGCCAATTCCGGGCCGGGCAACGCCGCGCCGGCCAGGACCGGCCGCGTCGGAATCGGCGAGATCTTCCTCACCTTCCTCGTGATCGGCGCCACCAGCTTCGGCGGCGGCGTCGTCGCCTACCTGCGCAACAGCCTCGTCACCACCAAGAAGTGGCTCGACGAGGACGAGTTCATGGTGGCGCTGTCGATCTCGCAGGCCCTGCCGGGGCTGAACGCCACCAACATGGCGATCATCGTCGGCGACCGGCTGCGCGGCACGGTGGGTGCCATCGCCGGCTTCCTCGGCATGACGCTGCCCGGCGGGCTGCTCGTGCTGGTGCTCGGCATCGCCTATGCGTCGAACCACAACAATCCTTGGATCACCGCGGCGCTTGCCGGGGTCGGCGCGGCCTCGGTCGGGCTGCTCGCCGCCATCACCATCCAGATCGGCAAGAAGCAGCTCGTCCACATGCTCGACCTGACGCTCGTGATCGTCACGGTCGTGCTGGTCAGCTTCGTGCACGTCTCGCTCGTCTGGGTGCTGCTGACCGTCGGGCCGGTGGCGATCTTCCTGTTCCGGCCGCGGAAGGAAAAGCCCCACGCCGTGCCCGAAC
>JAEZMP010000340.1 GCA_023442215.1 Pseudomonadota bacterium | reverse complement strand
CGATGGCATTCATGATCGATGCTGCCGATGCTGTGAAAAAGGTTGGGGAGGGACTTAACCCGCTCACAGAACTCATCAAGCGTATCAGTGAAGTCCTCGGCCACGCGAAGGATTTGGAAGGTGATGTAAAATTGCCTCCCCCTGTCGAGCGCAGACGGATAGAGGGGCCCAAAAAGGTTGGATCTAAATTCAGCGAAGGCATGAATGACGACATCCCATTCTGATGGATAAATTTGGATAATATTAATCGGAGGAGAATCAAAATTCCAAATATAATTAAGTTTATTATTTGGTTCGCATACCACGATGCGTTGAAGACAGCCGGGTGGAGCGCGCAGCAACTTCCGGTACTCCAAACTCTGGAGAATTCGTCAGACGCATGGTGGTCATGCTAGGAGACGTTGAGATTTTTGAGGTATGGCGGCGTCGCTGACACGTCAAAAGTCCAGCAGCGATCTCCAGCGACCGATCTCGCGCAACGTCGCCGGCGTCAGCCCAGCGAGCCAACACGCGGTCTCGGTGTCGACGGCATCTAGGACCCGCGCGGATGACCTTCTGAAGTGCTGTAGCGTCGCGAATTCTGAGGGGCAGAGCAAAGCTACAGTATCAAAACGTGCGGCTCGCTCTTCGACCTCCGGGTGGCTGTCGGTCCTAGCCACTTGAATGCCTTTCAACCGCATCTCGACCGTCCGCAATGTGCGCAACGCACGTAGGAGGATAAGTCCCCCGGCGCCGGAGGTCAGATAGGGATTGTATCCAAGCACATGGCGAAAACGTTCGATCTCGTAGCAGATCTTCAAAGCGAACTGGTCGGCTTCGAATTCCTCAGCTTTTTCTACCTGCCGATCGATCTGTCGACCATGATCGTGATGATGGTGACCATATTCGTGGGCGACGGCAAAAAGCTCCATGGCTCTGGCCACGTGTTCGAACGAAAGCTCGAATATAGTCGCAGGACGGAATGGCGTAAGGATGTTCGTGCCGGTGAGCGCATACGATGTGTATATGCGAGCCCAGTAAAGGAGGAGATTCGGATTTTCGCGTATCAGTCGGATCGCAGCATCCTTGCTGTAACGGTCTGAATCCCAGAAATCAGCGTCTATCTGCACGGTCCGAGTAAAGGCGCGAGCAATTAGGCCACAAAACCTAAAAAGCTGCGTACCGATCGTGATGATGCTTTCCTCTGTCATAATGACATTTGTCTTAGCGGCGTAAGGTCCCAGCCGAGGTTCCACCCCCCGCGCTACCCTCGTGTGTGAGGTCATCCGCAGGCGATCCATGGCCGCTTCGACATCGTCACACAGCACGCCAAACATAAATTCCACGTGCGGATTAACGCCGGCGCTGGTCGTGGGGGCCTCTTCGATCTGTGCCTTATGGACTTTCATTCTCCATGCGATCTCCGCATCTGACCAACCGGCTTGGCGCATGGCGACACGGAACTTCGCCTCGTCCTTTTCGGGGTTATAATTAGGGTCCTGCAGCGTTGCGTAGGGGGCTCTGGAAAGCTGTTCCAGCAACTGTCCCCATAGCTCTTTGGCTGAAGCGTTCTGTTTGGGCATGCGTTGAAAGCGATCCTCTGCTTCACGCTCAGGATTTGCAGCGGACCAAAGCCACCCATCGATGAGCGAAGCGCTTGAGAGGTCACAGGCCCTACTTCTAAATGACTGCTACTCTATAGTTGCAACAAAGGAGTGGCCAGTCCTATCCCCCCCTTCCCCCGTCCCGATGGTCGCGCCCTTCCGCTTGTACGAATGGGAACTGACAGGACCAGGCGCGGCGCCCTGCGGAGGAGGCCGCCGGGAGCGATGCGCACGATCCCGTATTCGTCGGCCCGCCACCGTGGGCCGGTTCATGTCGTCGTCGGCGAGATGGGCGGGGAGGTGATCGGGAGGGGCAATGCGCGTAGACTTCGGACGGTCGGCCGCGCTGCCGGAGCACATGGCGGTTCGGGACGGCGTTGAGGGGGCGTGGCATGAACGAGCATCGTCTGGAGTGGGACTTCGGGGCGCTCGCGATCGGTGAAACCGGCGCCATGATGCGCTGGGTGTCGTTTCGTCTGCCGTCCGGACGGCGGTTCGAGCCGTTCGCGCGGGCGCCGTGGATCGGCGGCGACGGGCTCGACGCGCTGGCGCCCCATCTGCGTGATCTCGGGGCCGAATTCGCCTGCCTGCCGTTCGGCGTCGGGGGACCGCTCGACGCCGTCGCGCCGGAGTGGGAGGGGCTGCCCATCGAGGACAGCAACCCCATTCCCCACGGCCCTGCCGCGAACGCGGTGTGGACGCTCACGGAGAAGACCGAACGGGCTCTGCGCTTCGCCCTGCCCTATCCCGCCGACCACCCGGTGCGCGGCCTCGAGCGAACGATCGCCGTCGATCCCGAACGGCCGGTCGTCCACCTTTCATTGCGGATCGAAGCCCGCCGGGCGGCCGACGTTTCCGTGGGCCTGCACCCGATCTTGACGCTGGCGGCACCGGTGGACGGGCTCGAACTGTCGGCGGACTTCGCGTTCGGCCTCACCTACCCGGCCGCCGTGCCCGGCGATGCCATGATCGCGGCCAGCGGCCAGAGCTTCACCCGGCTCGATGCGGTGCCAGCCGCGAACGGGGGCAGCGTCGATCTCAGCCGCCTGCCCAAGGCGCGCCCCATCGAGGATGTCGTGCAGCTTTGCGGCGCGCGGGGGCCGGTCGCCGTCACCTTCGCGCACGAGGCGGCGCGGCTCGTGCTCGACTGGGACCGGACGCTGCTGCCCTCCTGCCAGATCTGGATCAGCGACCGGGCGCTTCAATCCGCCCCCTGGGGAGGCCGCTATCGGGGCCTCGGCATCGAGCCGATCGCCTCGGCGTTCGACTTCGCCGAGACGCTGTCCCGGACGTCCAATCCGATCTCGGAGAGGGGGATCGCGACCACGCTGGCGATCGAACCCGGGCGGGATGTCGAGATCCGCTATTCGATCGCAGCCGAGGAGATCGGCTGAACCCTTACGATCGGCTGAACCATCGCGATCCTGCGACACCTCACGGCTCGAACAGCGGCGAGGGATCGGGGGTGTAGCGCGCGACCTTGTCGCGATCGAGGGCGATGCCGAGGCCGGGCGCGTCGGGGATCGCGAGGCGCCCGGCCTCGTCGAGCCGGAACGGCTCGGCAAGAAGCCCGTCCACATAGGCACTGCCGCCGATGAATTCGACGAGATCGACATTCGGCAGCGCGGCGGCCAGCTGAAGGTCGGCGGCGACGCCGAGCGCCGTGTTCCAGCCGTGGCCGACATAGCGGACGCCGAAATCCTGCGCGAGCCAGGCGATGCGCCGCTGCTCGCTGAGGCCGCCGACCTTGGTGGCGTCGGGCTGGACGATGTCGAAGGCGCCGCCGGTGAGGAACGGGATGAAGGACTGCCGCCGGGTCAGGACCTCGCCGCCGGCGATCGGCACCGCGCTCGCCCGCCGCAGCGTCTTGAAGTCCTCCAGCGCGTCCGGCACCAGGGCCTCCTCGAACCAGCCGACATCGTAGTCCTTGAGCATGTCCGCGGTGCGGATCGCCCATTTCAGGCCGTTCGGCCAGAACGCATCGCTCGCGCCGGCATCGACGAACAGGCGGCAATCCGCGCCGATCCCCTCGCGCGCGGCCCGCACGATCGCCTCGTCGAGACGGGCGTCGTCGCGCCGGCCGAACGGCCCCCAGCCGATCTTGAAGGCGCGAAAGCCCTGGTCGTGATAGCGCGCCACGACGTCCTTCATGACGTCCGGCTCTTCCATCAGAAGCGAGCAATAGGGCATCGCGGTCGTCGCATGAGTGCCGCCGAGAAGCCGGCCGACGGGCTGCCCCGTCGCCTTGCCGAGGATATCCCAGAGCGCGATGTCGATGCCGCTGATGGTGTGGGTCAGCGTGCCGCCGCGGCCCATCCAGAACGTGTTCTGGTGCAGCTTCTCGGTCAGGCGCTCGGGCTCCAGCGCCGTCTCGCCGCGCCACAGCGGCTCCAGCACGGCGAGCGCGGCGGCGACCAGCCGGCCGTCGGTGAACACCGAGCCGTAACCGGTGACGCCCGCCTCGGTATGGACCGCGACGAGCGCGTGGACGGAATCCTCCGGGGCGATCTCGTTGGTCCACCCCCCCTTGGGGCTCTCGCCGAGAAGGGGAACGGACCGGATCGAGCGGATCTTGAAAGACGACGACATGAAACCCCTCAGAAGGTGGCGGAGACGCCGCCGTCGACCAGCACGATCTGGCCGGTCACATAGCGGGCATCATCGGAGCAGAGAAAGAAGGCGGGGCCGGCGATATCGGCTGGCGTGCCGGCGCGGCGCAGCGGAATGCGCCCATATCGGATGTAGATGTCCTTGAACCAGTCCGTGTCGTGCTCATGGCCCGAGCCGTCCGGCAGCAGAGCCATACGGGTGTCTATGAAGCCGGGCGACAGCGCGTTCACGACGATCCCCTCGTCGGCGAGATCGCAGGCGAGCGACCGGGTGAAATTGACGATGGCGCCCTTGGCGGTCGAATAGGCCAGTGCGTCGCGCGCGCCCCGCATCCCCTGGATCGAGGCGATGTTGAGGATGCGCCTGCCCTCTCCACCCCTCCGAAGCAGCGGAAGCAGAGCCAGCGTCACCCGGATGGCACCGTCCTGGTTGATGTCGATGACGCGCCGGTAGGTCTCGAACGTCAGATCGGCGAACCCGACCGCATCGAGGATCGCGGCGTTGTTGACGAGGATTTCGCAGCGTCCGTAGCGTGCCGCCACCGCCTCGGCAAGCGCGGCGATCGAGGCGGCGTCGGCGATATCGACGCGCACGGCGAGCGCGGTCGGGCCGAGTGCCGCGGCGACGATTTCCGCCTCCGCCGCATCGATGTCGGCGACGACAACGTGGGCGCCCTCCGCGGCGAAGCGCTCGGCGATGCCGCGGCCGATGCCGCGCGCCCCTCCGGTCACGACGGCGACGCGATCCCGCAGGCGCATCGCGCCGGTCTCTGCGTTCGGGCGCTCCGCACTCATGTTTCCTCCATCCGACCGAGCGATTTGAGGCGGCCGACGACGACGAGCGCCAGCGCGATCGAGACGACGAGCACCAGCGTCACCAGGGCGTTGATCTCCGGGGTGAAGCCGACCCGCATCATGCCCCACAGGCGCAGCGGCAGCGTCGTCGCGTCTCCGGCGAGAAAGACGGTGATCAGCGTCTCGTCGAACGACAGCGTCAGGGCGAGCACCGCGCCGGTCGCCACCGCCGACCGGAGCTGCGGCCAAAGCACATGGCGGAAGGTCTGCCAGCGCGTGGCGCCGAGATCGGCGGATGCCTCGACCAGCGTTCGCGGCAGCGCGCGCAGTCGCGTCAGCACGAGCCGATAGAGCACGGCGAGGACGAGCGCGGTGTGGCCGATCACGATCGTCGCGGCACCGCGCGAGATCCCGAGCTGATCGAGAAAGACGAGAAGCGCGAGACCGGTGATGATGGGCGGCATCAGGAACGGCAGATAGACGACGACCTCGACGAACCGCCGCGCGACCGCGCCCTCCCATTCCACATAGAACGCGAGCACGAGCGCGAGCACGGTGGCGAGCGCGACCGAGAGGACGCCGACGGCGAGCGTGACTTCGACCGCGCCGATGACCGATGCGTTGCCGGCGAGCCGCCCGTACCAGGCGAGGGTGGCTTCGTGCCAGTGGATGCCGGCGCGATCGATCGGCACGATCGAGAACAGCGCGGAGATGCCGACCGGGGCATAGAGCACGAGGAAGGCGGCGAACGCGACGAACCCGAGGCCGATCTCGACGAGGCGTTCCAGACGGGATTTGCGCATGGCCTCAAACCCTCTGCCGGCCGGCGGCCCAGCCACCGACGAGGATGGCGAGGAGCGCGATGAGGAACAGGACGACGCCGAGCGCCGAGCCGAACGGCCAGTTGTAGGCGAGCCCGAACTGCGACCAGATCACCCTGCCGAAGGTGAAGCCGGAGGGGCCACCCACCATCTGCGGGGTGATGAAGTCTCCGAGCGCCAGCACGAAGGCGAACAGGGCGCCGGCGAGCGTGCCCGGCAGCGAAAGCGGCAGCACGATGTGGCGGAAGGTGGTCCCCGCCCCCGCTCCGAGATCGGCCGAGGCCTGGATCAGGTTGCCCGGGATGCGTTCGAGCGAGAGAAAGATCGGCAGGATGACGAACGGCAGGAAGATCACCGCCATGGTGATCAGGATGGCGGGCCGGTTGTAGAGGAAGACGAGGCTCGGCGCCTGCAAGATGCCGCTCGCGACGAGCGACCGGTTCAGCAGGCCGTCGAGCCCGAGGATCGACCGCATCGTGTAGATCTTCACGATGTAGCTCATGAAGAGCGGCATGACGAACAGGAGAAGGAGCGCGTAGCGCAGCCGGCCGCGCCGCTTCCAGATGAAATAGGCGACGGGATAGCCGACGGCGAGGCCGATCGCCGTCACCTCGAGGCAAAGTTCCAGCGTGTAGAGAAATGTCAGCCAATAGGCGGGGCTCGAGAAGAAGGCCTCGTAATTCGCGAACGACCAGTCGCGAACGATTTTCTGACCTTCCACATGCCAGAACGACATCGCGAAGAAGCCGGAAATCGGCACCACGACGATGAGGATCGGCACCGCCATGACGGCGGCGAACGCAACCGCCCGCGTGACGGGGCGTCCGCCGTGAGCGAGGCCCCGCGCGGTCACGGCGCCGTCTCCACGATCGCGATATCGGCCGGAGCGACGGACACCGTCACGGCCGCGCCGGGCTCAAGGCCCCTCGGATCGCGCGCGCTCGTCAGCTTCGCAACGAGGCGCTCGTCGGGTGCCGCCAGCGGCCGCAGCCGAACGTGGCTGATCGCGCCGCCGAAGGCCACTTCGTCGACGACGCAGGCGATTTCGATGGCGCCGGGTCGCGCATCGAGCGTGACGAGTTCCGGGCGGATTGCGAGCAGAACGGGCCGTGGCGTCGCCTCCCGCCCCTGGGGAAGCGGCAGATCGATGAACGGTGCCTCGATCCGGCCGCCCGCCACGACCTTCGCCACGATCCGATTGTTGTCGCCGAAGAAGCCGGCGACGAACGGGGTGCGCGGCGCGTAGTAGATCTCCTTCGGCGAGCCGATCTGCTCGATGCCGCCGGTGTTCATGACGACGATGCGGTCGGACATCGC
>JAEZMP010000350.1 GCA_023442215.1 Pseudomonadota bacterium | reverse complement strand
GCCCGATGCACCGCGACTGGGGCATGGCGCTGCTGTCCGGCTTCTCCGTCGTGCTTGCGACCTGCCTGACGACGGCGTTCTGGATCGCCACCGGCTGGCCGCAGGGCGGCGCCGCGGCGATGATGGCCGGCATCTTCTGCTGCCTGTTCGCCACCATGGACGACCCCGTCCCGGTGATGAAGAAGTTCTGCTGGCTGCTGCTGCTCGTGATCGGCGCGGCCTTCGTGTTCGAGTTCGCGGTGATGCCGCTGGTCGACGGCTTCCTGCCGCTCGTTCTCATCCTCGGCCTGTTCCTCGTGCCCGCCGGCATCCTGCTCGCGATTCCCTCGCGCTTCCTGCTCGGCATGGTGCTGTGCGTCAATCTTCCCTACATGCTGATGCTCCAGTCGCGGGCGACCTACGATCTCGGCTCGTTCCTCAATTCCAACCTCGCCACGGTGGTCGGCATCGTCGCTGCGGCCTGCGTCACCTCGCTGGTGCGCTCCGTCGGGGCGGAATGGAGCGCGAGACGGCTCGTGCGGGCCGGGTGGACCGACATTGTCGCCGCCGCCGACCTGACCCGGCCCGGCGACCGCGCCGCCGCGTTCGATGCCCTGCTTTACCGGATGCTCGACCGCTTCGGCCTGCTGGCGCCCCGGCTCGCCGCCATCCCCGCCAGCTCAGACGTCGCCGGCACGGACCTCGTGCGCGACCTGCGCAACGGCCTCAACATCATCGACCTTCGGGCGCACCGCGACGCGCTCCCTGGTGCGGTCGGCGAGGCCGTCGAGGCGGCGCTGGCCGCTGTCGGCACCTATTACAGCGCACTCGCCGGGCACAAGACCGGCACCGGGGCGGCCGAAAGCGCCGGTTCGCTGCTGACGGCACTGGACGCCGCCCTCGAAGCCATTCTGGCAACCCGTGGCTCCCCGGCGGCCGCGCGGGTCCGCCTGGCCCTGGTATCGCTCCGCTGCACCCTGTTTCCGGAGGCTCCGCCCTTCCACGGGCCCGAGCCGATGCCGCTCCTGAAAGCGGCATGAGGTCCGACATGACACCCGAACTCGACATCTACGGCATCTATGTGCCGACCATCGGCGTGCTCGCGCTCGCCTGCTTCTTCGCCAGCGCGCTGGCCCGCCGGCTGCTGGCCATGGCCGGCTTCTACCGGCTGGTGTGGCACCGGCCGCTGTTCGATGCCGCGCTCTATTTCTGTCTTCTGGGCGCCTCCGCCCTCATTCTGAACCGGATCCCGCTATGAAACCGCTCTTCGCTCACGGCGGTCGCTTTCTGCTGACGATCGCCATGGTCTGCCTTGCCGGAGCACTCGGCTGGCACCTATGGGACTACTACATGAACGAACCCTGGACGCGGGATGGCAAGGTCCGCGCCGATGTCGTCCGCCTCGCGCCCGACGTCTCCGGCATCGTCAGCGAGGTTCTCGTCGGCGACAACGACCGCGTCCGGAAGGGTGAGGTGCTGTTCCGCATCGACACCGCCCGCTACCGCCTCGCGCTGCAGCAGGCCGAAACCCGGGTCGACAATGCCAAGGCCGCGCACGACATGGCGCTGCGCGATCTCGACCGCTACAGCAAGCTCAGCGAGGACACCGTCAGCCGCCAGAAGCAGGAGCAGATCGAAACCGCCGCGCAGCAGGCCGAAGCGGCCTGGCGGCAGGCCCTCGTCGACCGCGACGTGGCGCGCCTCAATCTCGACCGGTCGGAGATCAGGGCGCCGGTCAACGGCATCATGGCCAATTTCTCGCTCCAGCCGGGCGACTACGTCTCCGCCGGCAATGCGGTGACGGCGCTGATCGACGAGGACTCGTTCTATGTCGCCGGCTATTTCGAAGAGAACAAGATCGACCGCATCCGCCTCGGCGAGCCTGCCGTCGTCCGTCTGATGGGCAGCGACGTCCGGCTGAAAGGCCGCGTCGAGGGCATCGCCGGCGGCATCGACGACCGGGAGCGGGCCGATTCCGCCAGCCTGCTCGCCAATGTCAATCCGACCTTCACCTGGGTGCGCCTCGCCCAGCGCGTCCCCGTGCGCATCGCGCTCGATGCGGTGCCCGAAGACGTCCACCTCGTCGCCGGCCGCACTGCGAGCGTCGCCATCGTGAACTGATCCATCGTGAACTGACCGGCGCACGATCCGGCGCGGAGCGGCGGCACCCGCGCGCATGTGCAAAGCGGGCGCAAACATGGCAGGATGGCAAAGGCCCGGCGGCCCGTACGCTCGCCGACGCCGGTAGCCGGGGTGCTTCCGTTCATCCCATGTTATGATAGAACGGGGGCAGATGCCGGGGCTTCGGGCCGACGGCCGCGCCCTCAGCCTCTTTTCGAGACCGCCGTTCCCATGGATGCCACCGCCAGCACTCCCGCCCGCACCGGCCGGCCCCAGCCGGGCCGCGCCGAGCAGCGCGCCACCCGCATCGTGTTCTTCATCGCCGGCTTCGGCATGGCGGCGTGGGCGCCACTGGTGCCGTTCGCCAAGGCGAACACCGGGCTCTACGAGGGCGCGCTCGGGCTTTTGCTGCTGTGCTTCGGTGCCGGATCGCTCGTGACCATGCCGATCTCGGGCGCCGTGGCGGCCCGGTTCGGCTGCCGGCTCGCGCTCATCGTCGCCTCGGCGGTCATCTGCGTCTCGCTGCCACTGCTTCCGGTACTGACGTCCCCGGTGCAGCTCGCCGCAATGCTGTTCGTGTTCGGCGCCGGCGTCGGCTCGGTCGACTGCGTCATGAACATCCAGGCCGTCATCGTGGAGCGCGCCAGCGGCCGTACGATGATGTCGGGCTTCCACGGCCTGTTCAGCGTCGGCGGCATCCTCGGCGCGGGCGGCGTCAGCCTCCTGCTGATGCAGGGCGCCTCGCCGCTCGCCGCCGCCCTCGTGGTGGCCGGTCTCATCGTCGTCGCGATCACGGCGGCCGGGCCGGCGCTGCTGCCCTATGGCGCGGAAGGCGACGGACCGGCCTTCGCGATGCCGCGCGGCATCGTGCTGTTCATCGGCATCCTCTGCTTCATCCTGTTCCTCGCGGAAGGATCGGTGCTCGACTGGAGTTCGGTGTTCCTCAGCGCGGAGCGCGGGCTCGATCCGGCCCATGCCGGGTTCGGCTACAGCGCGTTCGCGCTGACGATGACCATCGGCCGGCTGACGGGCGACCGCATCGTGCGGCGGCTCGGCCCCCGTCTCATCGTGCTCGCCGGCGGCATCCTCGCGGCCGCCGGCTTCGCGGTGGCGACGCTGATCGCCCATCCGCTGGCCGGCTTCCTCGGCTTCGCGCTGGTCGGCGCCGGCTGCTCCAACATCGTGCCGGTGCTCTATTCGGCGGTCGGGCGGCAGAAGACGATGCCGGAGCACATCGCCGTCCCGGCGATCTCCACGCTCGGCTATCTCGGCATCCTCGCCGGCCCCGCGGCCATCGGCTTCGTCGCCCACGCCACCAGCCTGCCGGCCGCGTTCCTGCTGCTTTCCGCACTGCTCGTCGGCGTGGCTGTCAGCAGCCGCTGGGTCGGCCGGTAGGAAAAGAGCCAGGGGGAAGAGAGGCCGGGCGGCACCGCACCCGGCCGGACGCGGTGCCGCATTCCGTCCTCAGCGTCCGAGATGGGCTTCCAGCGACCGGAGGCTGCGGGCGACCTTGTCGGCGATCTCATCCACGTCGTCCTCGGTCACGACCAGCGGCGGGGAAAAGCCGAGCACGTCGCCCATGCACCGCGCGATCAGGCCGTTCTCGTAGGCGATGCGGTCGAACTGCATGCCGGCCTGAAGATGCGGATCGAACGGCGTGCGGGTTTCCTTGTCGGCCACGATCTCGATGCCGAGCATCAGGCCGGCGCCGCGCACCTCGCCGATGATGGTGGATGCCGCCGCGAGCGCGTCGAAGTGGCCCTTCAGCCGCGCGCCCAGCTTGCGGACGTGCTCGACGACATTCATCTCCTCGTAGATCCGGATCGCTTCGAGCGCGATGGCGACACCCACCGGATGGCCGGAATTGGTGAAGCCGTGGCCGAAATTCCCGCCGGCCTTGTTGAAGTCCTTCAGCGCCTCGTAGATTTCCGGCGCCACCACCACGGCCGAGATCGGGAAGTAGGACGAGGACAACCCCTTGGCGAGCGCCATCATCTGCGGCTTCGCGCCGACCGTCTCCTTGCCGAACCAGTTGCCGGTCCGCCCGAACCCGCAGACGATCTCGTCGTCGAGGAACAGGATGTCGTACTTCTTCAGCACCTGCTCGATCCGCGCGAAGTAGCGGGCCGGCGGCACGATGATGCCGCCGCCGGCATTGATCGGCTCGGCGATGAAGGCGGCGATCGAATCCGGCCCCTCGCGCAGGATCAGCTTCTCGAGCTCGTCCGCCAGCCGCTCCACGAACGCCGCCTCGTCCTCGCCCTCCAGCATGCCGCGATAGGGCGAGGGGCAGAGCGTGTGCAGGAAGCCCGGCAGCGGCAGGCCGAACTCGCGGTGCATGAATTCGAGGCCGCACATCGACGCCGCCGCGATGGTGGAGCCGTGGAACGCCCGCTCGCGGGCGATCACCTTGCGCTTGGTCGGCTTGCCCCGCACCGTGTGATAGACCCAGGCGAGCTTGACCATGGTTTCGTTCGCCTCGGAACCGGAGGTGGCGAAATAGGCCTTGCCGCCCTCCATCCCGGTCATCTCCACCAGCTTCTCGGCCAGCGTCGCCACCCCTTCCTGGGTGCGCTGGAAGAAGGTGTGATAGAAGCCGAGCTCGGCATATTGCTTCGCCGCCGCGGCTGCCAGCCGGTCGTTGGTGAAGCCGAGCGAGGCGCACCACAGCCCCGCCATCGCATCGAGATAGCCCTTCCCGGCGGCGTCGAACACGCGCACGCCTTCGCCGCGCGCCACCACGAGCGGGCCGTCGCGCTCGATCAGCTGCGGGTTGGTCTGGGAATGGATGTGGAAGGCGGCGTCGCGGGCCGCGATGGAGTTCGACAGGACAGGCTTGGTCATCGGTTTCACCTTTCGGCTTGTTCTTGTGCAGTCGTTTGCCGCCGCCGGCCGCGGGCCGGATCGGGCGGGCGGGCCGGCTCCCTCGATCGGCGGAGCCGAAGGCGGCCGGCGGTTCGGGTCGTCTGGCCGCTCGCCACGGGGCAGATTCCCGAGGCGAGGGGGCTCAAAGGCTGCGGCCGGTCTCGCCGTCGAACACGAGCAGGCGGTCTGGGTCGATCACGGCGCGGACGGCGCTGCCGGTCTCGAGCCGCACGAAGCCGGGCACCGACGCGATGGCGCTGCCGCCGTCCCATGTCAGGGTGACGTGTGTCGCCGGGCCGACCGGCTGCACCAGCGCGACCGTGGCCGGAATCCCGTCCACCGCATCGGCGGGGCCGAGGCGGATGTGCTCCGGCCGCACGCCGATTTCGACCGTCTGGCCAGCCCGCAGACCGGCGCGGCCGGCGAGCGGGATCGTCGTCGCGCCGAGGCGCACGGCCGGCACGCCGCCGTCCGCCTCCACGGTGGCGGCGGCAAGTTCCATCTGCGGGCTGCCGATGAAGGTCGCGACATAGCGCGTCGCCGGGCGGGCATAGATCTCTTCCGGCGTGCCGAACTGTTCCACCCGGCCGCGATACATCACCGCGATGCGGTCGGAGATCGACATCGCCTCCTCCTGGTCGTGGGTGACGAACAGCGAGGTGACGCCGAGGCGCTGGTGAAGCTGCTTGACCTCCGCGCGCATCTTCACACGCAGCGCGGCGTCGAGATTGGAGAACGGCTCGTCGAACAGGAAAACCTTCGGCTCGCGCACCAGCGCGCGGCCGATGGCGACGCGCTGCTGCTGGCCGCCGGAAAGCTGCGCCGGAAGCCGCTCCATCACGTGGCCGAGTTCGAGCGCCGTGGCGACCGCCTCGACCCGCCGGCGGATGTCGTCGCGGGGCACCTTCCGCATCCTGAGGGTGAAGCCGATGTTCTCGGCCACCGTCATGTGCGGATAGAGCGCGTAGTTCTGTAACACCATGGCGACG
>JAEZMP010000317.1 GCA_023442215.1 Pseudomonadota bacterium | reverse complement strand
CGCCCGGGCGGCACGCTTTCGAGCCTCGGCGTCTATTCGTCCGACCTGACCATTCCGCTCGGCGCCTTCTCCGCCGGCCTCGGCGACAACCGCATCGTCACCACGCTCTGCCCGGGCGGCAAGGACCGGATGCGGCGGCTGATGGAAGTGGTGGCATCGGGCCGCGTCGACCTGAAGCCGCTCGTCACCCACCAGTTCAAGCTCGACGACATCGAGGCCGCCTACGATCTGTTCGCGCACCAGCGCGACGGCGTGCTGAAGGTCGCGATCAAGCCCTGAGGCGGCGAGCGGCGCGCCACCGGCGCCGTTCTGCAGCATGATGGGGCCGCGAGCGCAGCGGGCGACGGACGATTCGCGCCGTCGCCGGCCAGCGGTGCCGCAGATGAAGACGAAGACGCGAGCGCGCCTTCCGGCCGGACGGAAAGCTCCGGCGGCCGGGGCGGGCTTCATGGTCAAGAGCCGGGGCGCCCGGATGGTTCGGGCGCCCGGGTGGTTCGAGCGGACACGAGGGAGAACGGCGATGAACGTCGCTGACATCATGACCCGCGGCGTGATCGGGGTGACGCCGGAAACCACGGTGGCGGAAGCCGTGCGCCTGATGCTGGACAGCCGCATCAGCGGCCTTCCGGTGCTGGACGGCGACAAGCTCGTCGGCATCGTCACCGAGGGCGACCTGATCCGGCGCGCCGAGATCGGCACCGAGCGGCGCATGCCGTGGTGGCGCAGCATCCTCGCCGGCCCGGGCCGCGAGGCGGAGCGCTACGTCGCCACCCACGCCATCAAGATCGGCGATCTCATGACGACCGACGTCGATACCGTCGCGCCGGGCGAGCCGCTGAGCGACGCGGTGGAGGTGATGAACCGCCGCTCCATCAAGCGGCTGCCGGTGGTGGAGAACGACAAGCTCGTCGGCATCATCTCCCGCGCCGACCTGCTGCGCGCGCTGCTCGCCGCCTTCACCGAGCCGGCGCCGAACCCCCACAGCGACGCGGAAATCCGCGCCGCCGTGGTCGCCGAACTCGGCAGCCATCCCTGGGGCCGGGACGGCGTGATCGAGGTGCACGTCTCCAAGGGCGTCGTCGACCTGCAGGGCACCATCTTCGACGAACGGATCCGCACGGCGGCGCGCGTCGCCGCGGAAGGCGTGCCGGGCGTGGTGCAGGTGACCGATCACCTGGTGTGGATCGAGCCGATGTCCGGCATCGTGATGATGCCGCCGGACGTGAAGGGCCCCTACGCAAGCTGAGCGCAGGGCGCCGGCCGGCCCCGACCGCGCCGGCGCTTTTTCGGGCGGCCGGCGGAACCGGCCCGCTCGGAACCGGCTTTTCGCAACAGCAGGGAGACGCCCGGCGATGGAAGCGATGGTCCTGACACGCCCGGGCCGGCCGCTCGTGCTGGAGCACCGGCCGGTTCCGGAACCCGGCGACGGCGAGATCCGCGTGCGGGTGGAAGCCTGCGCGGTCTGCCGGACCGACCTGCACGTGGTCGACGGCGACCTGCCGGACCCGGCGCTGCCGCTCGTTCCCGGCCACGAGATCGTCGGCATCGTGGAAGCGACGGGGCCCGGGGTGCACGGGCTGGCGCCCGGCCGGCGCGTCGGCATTCCCTGGCTCGGCCATACCTGCGGGCACTGCGCCTATTGCGGCGACGGCCGCGAGAACCTGTGCGACACGCCGGTGTTCACCGGCTACGGCCGCGACGGCGGCTTCGCCACCCACGTCGTCGCCGACGCGGCGTTCTCCTTCCCGCTCGACGGCTTCGACGATCCCGTCGCCGCCGCGCCGCTGATGTGCGCGGGGCTGATCGGGTGGCGGTCGCTGAAGGCCGCCGGCTCCGGCAGGCGGATCGGGCTCTACGGCTTCGGCGCGGCCGCCCATATCCTGGCGCAGGTGCTGCGCCACCAGGGCCGCGAGGTCTATGCCTTCACCCGCGCCGGCGACACCGCGGCGCAGGCGCTCGCCCTGTCGCTCGGCGCGGCGTGGGCCGGGGCGTCGGAGGAGCTGCCGCCGGTGCCGCTCGACGCCGCCATCCTGTTCGCGCCGGTGGGGGCGCTGGTGCCGCTCGCGCTGAAGGCCGTCGCCAAGGGTGGCCGGGTGGTGTGCGGCGGCATCCACATGAGCGACATCCCGTCGTTCCCCTACCGCATCCTGTGGGAGGAGCGCTCGATCGTGTCGGTCGCCAACCTCACCCGCGCCGACGCGACGGAATTCCTGTCGCTGGCGCCTTCCTTCGGTATCGAGATGACGACGACGATCTATCCGCTCGAGCGGGCGAACGACGCCCTCGACGACCTGCGCGCCGGCCGCTTCCAGGGCGCCGCCGTGCTCGTGCCCGGCGCCGGAGAGGTGGGGCGGTCATGAAGAAGGTCATCCTGATTCTGGTGGCGGCGGTGATCGTCGCGGGCGCGGCCGCCTTCGGCGTGCGCACCTGGATGGACCGCCGCGTGCTGCCGCCGGGCTTCGCCTCCGGCAACGGCCGCATCGAGGCGACCGAGATCGACATCGCGGCGAAATATCCGGCCCGCATCGCCACCATCAAGGTGGAGGAAGGCGACCTGGTGCAGCCGGGCGAGGTGCTCGCCGAACTCGACACCCGCGAGATCGCCGCCCAGCTCGCCGCCGCCGAGGCCCAGGTCGAACAGGCCCGGCAGGCCTATGCCGAGACCGAGCACGTCATCGCCCAGCGCAAGACCGAGCTGCAGCTCGCCGCGACCGAATATGAGCGCAACCTCGTGCTGCTCGGCGGCCACTTCGTCTCGCAGCAGCGCGTCGACAACCTGCAATCGGTGCGGGACACCGCGCAGTCGGCGCTCGCCGCCGCGGAAAGCCGGCTGCTCAACAACGAGGCCGCGATCCGCAGCGCCGAGGCGACGGTCGCGCAGCTGAAGCAGCAGCTTGCCGACGGCGTCCTGACCTCGCCGCGCGTCGGCCGCGTGCTGTTCCGCCTCGCCGAGCCCGGCGAGGTGGTGGGCGCCGGCGGCAAGGTGCTGACGGTGCTGGACCTTTCCAACATCTACATGACGATCTTCCTGCCGGCCTCGGCCGCGGGCGCGCTCGCCATCGGCACCGACGCCCGCATCGTCGTCGAGCCGCTGCCGGACCGCGCCATTCCCGGCAACGTCTCGTTCGTCAGCGCGAAGGCCCAGTTCACCCCGAAGCAGGTGGAGACGGCGGACGAGCGCAACCGCATGATGTTCCGCGTCAAGATCCGCGTGCCGCAATCGCTGGTGGAGAAACATCTCGATCAGGTCAAGACCGGCGTGCCCGGCGTCGCCTATGTGCGGCTCGATCCGAAGGCGGCGTGGCCGGACTGGCTGCAATCGGACCTGACGGAGGACACCGCCGCGACGTCCGAGGGCAATCCGGGCAGCCGCACGCTGCCGCCGGCGGTGCTGGCCGTGCCGCCCGCCGACGGCGCCAGAACGCAGGAATCGACTGAAGGATCGCCTCAGCAACCCACGCCCGAACCAGCTCCGGCCCCGGCCCCCGCGCCCGCGCCGGCGCC
>JAEZMP010000280.1 GCA_023442215.1 Pseudomonadota bacterium | reverse complement strand
CCATCATGGGCGCGCTGGTCGCCGACAACGAGTTCGCCCTCTGCGACCGCAACTGCCACAAGTCGATCGAGCAGGGGCTGATCCAGTCGGGCGGCATCCCGCTGTTCTTCGTGCCGACCCGCAACCGCTACGGCATCATCGGCCCGATCCCGCCGGAGCAGTTGGAGCCGGAAGCCATCGCCGGGCGGCTTGCGTCCCATCCCCTGCGCCACCTCGCCAGCGACGACCAGCCGGTCTACGCCGTCGTCACCAACTGCACCTATGACGGCCTCTGCTACGACGCCGCCGGGGTGGAGAGGCGGCTCGACGGCACCGTCAACCGGATCCACTTCGACGAGGCATGGTTCGGCTATGCCCGCTTCAACCCGCTCTACGACGAGCGCTACGCCATGCGCGGCGACCCGGCCGACCACCCGGCCCACGGGCCGACGGTGTTCGCCACCCACTCGACCCACAAGCTGCTCGCGGCCCTGTCGCAGGCCTCCTACATCCACGTCCGCAACGGTCGCGACCCGATCGAGCACACCCGCTTCAACGAAGCCTACATGGCGCAGACCACCACCTCGCCGCTCTACGCGCTGATCGCCTCCAACGAGATCGGCGCGGCGATGATGGACGGGCCGAGCGGCCACGCCCTGACCCACGAGGTCATTCTGGAAGCCATCGCCTTCCGGCAGGCGCTGGCCCGCGCCCACCGGGCGTTCGAGGCGCGCGGCGACTGGTTCTTCCGGCCCTGGAACGCGCCGACCGTTCGCGGCGAGGACGGCACCGTGGTGCCGTTCGAGGAAGCCCCGCCCGAGTTCCTCGCCACCGATGCCGAGGCCTGGATCCTGCACCCCGGCGATGCCTGGCACGGCTTCGACGGCCTGCCGGACGGCTGGTGCATGCTCGACCCCATCAAGGCCGGCATTCTCACCCCCGGCATGGGCGACGACGGCGAGTTCGAGGAAACCGGCATCCCGGCCGAGGTGCTGAGCGCCTATCTGCACAATTACGGCATCATCCCCTCGCGCACGACGGACTTCATGGTGCTGTGCCTGTTCTCGTTCGGCATCACCAAGGGCAAGTGGGGCACGCTGATGTCGACGCTGCTCGACTTCAAGCTCGACTATGACGGCAACAAGCCGCTGAAGCAGACCCTGCCGCACATCGTCGCCGAGGCGCCGAAGCGCTATGCCGGCATGGGGCTGAAGGATCTTTGCGACGAGATGTTCGCGCACATGCGCGCGACGCGGATCGACCGCCGCCAGGCGCTGGCATTCTCCACCCTGCCGGAGCCGCGGATGCCGCCCCGGCGCGCCTCCGCGCGGCTGATGGCCGGAAAGGCGGAGCTGCTGCCGATCGACGCGCTCGCCGACCGGGTGGCCGGCGTCGGCGTCATCCCCTATCCCCCCGGCATCCCGATCATCATGCCTGGCGAGAGCTTCGGCCCGGCGGACGGGCCGTGGCTTTCCTATCTGCGCGCCCTCGAAAGCTGGGGCCGCGCCTTTCCGGGCTTCGCGAAGGAACTGGAAGGTTCCGTGGTCGAGGACGGCAACTACCGCGTCTGGTGCCTGTCCTGACCGTCCCGCCTGCCCCGGCATTCGCCGGCCGGCCGCACGTCGCGCCGGCGAAAGCGCCCTCTTCGCAAGGCGGCAATCCATTGTAAGGTGTGCGCCCTTCCGGATCCGGAGATTTCCAGCCGGAAGGTCCGCGGCGCCGTATCGAGGCGCCGGATTCCAGCGCGCATCGACCGGGCGACGAACCCGCGCGATCGCGCCAGACGCCCGCCACGGAGCTCGTCCCGGATGCCTGCCGATATCCTTCTCCTGTCGACCCTGCTGCCCGCTCAGGAGCGTGCGCTCGAAGAGCGCTTCACCGTCCATCGCCCCGCCGGCAACGGCGAAAAGGCCGCCTTCCAGCGCGACGTCGCGCCCCGCATCCGCGGCGTGGTCACGGGCGGCAGCACCGGCATCGGTAACGACCTTGTTGCGCAGCTTCCCGCGCTCGAGATCGTGGCGATCAACGGCGTCGGCTTCGACAAGGTGGATCTCGACCTCGCACGCGCCCGCGGCTACCGCGTCACCAACACCCCGGACGTGCTGACCGACGACGTCGCCGACCTCGCCATCGCGCTGATGCTGATGCTGTCGCGCCGGCTCGTCTCCGCCGACCGCTTCGTGCGTGCCGGGCGGTGGCTGAACGGCGAATTCCCGCTTGCGACCCGCGCCTCGGGGCGGCGATACGGCATCCTCGGCCTCGGGCGGATCGGCCGAGCCATTGCAACCCGTCTCGAGGGTTTCGGCGGTGAGATCGCCTATTGCACCCGCACGCCTGTTTCAGACGTGCCTTATGCCTATCACGACACCGTGGCCGGGCTGGCAGCCGCCTCCGACGTTCTGATCGTCGCCGCCAACGCGTCGCCCTCCACTCGCCATATCGTCGATGCGGCGGTGCTGGATGCCCTGGGGCCGACGGGCGCGCTGGTCAACATCGCCCGCGGCTCCCTCGTCGACGAGCATGCCCTGATCGATGCCCTCATCGAGGGGCGCATCGCGGGCGCAGGGCTCGATGTGTTCGAGGCGGAGCCGAAAGTCCCGCAGGCGCTGATCAATCTCTCGAACGTGGTGCTCGCGCCGCATGTCGGCAGCGCAACGGCGGAGACCCGCGGCGCCATGGGCGACCTCGTCCTCGCCAACCTCGACGCCCACTTCGCCGGCAAGCCCCTGCCGACCCCGGTGGTGTGAGCCATCGGCGAGCGGAGCGGCGGCCAGCCGGGGCGTGGAGGCGGAAGAGCGGCTGTTCTCCCCGCCTCCCTCAATTCCGCTCAGGCCTGCCCGCCGCCGTAGGGCCACACCCAGTTCGAGATGTCCGGCATGTCCTCGCCGATCGCCCGGATATAGTCGTGGTGCTCGATCAGCCGGTCGCGGAAGCGCTGGCGCACCGGCGCCGCCCTGACGGCCAGACCCGGCACGCTGTCGATCGCGTGCATGGCGAGGTGGAACCGGTCGAGCCCGTTCATCACCACCATGTCGAACGGCGTCGTGGTGGTGCCTTCTTCGCGATAGCCGTGGACATGGAAGTTGCGGTGATTGTGCCGGCGGTAGGTCAGCCGGTGGATCAGCTGCGGATAGCCGTGATAGGCGAAGATCACCGGCTTGTCGGTGGTGAACAGGCCGTCGAAGGCCGCTTCGGCGAGGCCGTGGGGGTGTTCGCTCGGCGACTGCAGCGTCATCAGGTCGACGACGTTGACGAAACGGATGCGCAATTCCGGCAGTTCCTCGCGCAGCAGCGAAACGGCGGCGAGCGCCTCCAGCGTCGGCACGTCGCCGGCCGAGGCAAACACCACGTCGGGCTCATGGCCGTGGTCGTTGCTGGCCCAGTCCCAGATGCCGATGCCGGCGTCGCAATGGCGTGCCGCCTCGTCGATGGTCAGCCACTGCAATTCGGGCTGCTTGCCGGCCACGACCACGTTGATGCGGTCCCACGTCCGCAGGATGTGGTCGGTGACCCACAGCATGGAGTTGGCGTCCGGCGGGAAATAGACCCGCACGATGTCGGCCTTCTTGTTGACCATGTGGTCGACGAAGCCCGGGTCCTGGTGCGAGAAGCCATTGTGATCCTGCCGCCAGACATGGGAGGTGAGCAGGTAGTTGAGCGAGGCGACCGGCCGCCGCCACGTCAGATCGCGCGTCACCTTCAGCCACTTGGCGTGCTGGTTGACCATGGCGTCGATGATGTGGATGAACGCCTCGTAGCACGAGAACAGCCCATGGCGCCCGGTGAGCAGATAGCCCTCCAGCCAGCCCTGGCAGAGGTGCTCGCTCAGGATTTCCATCACCCGGCCGTCGCGTGAGAGGTGGACGTCCTCCGGAATGGTGTCCTCCAGCCAGACGCGGTCGGTCACCTCGAACACCGCGTCGAGGCGGTTCGACGCGGTCTCGTCGGGGCCCATCAGGCGGAAATTGCGGGCGTCGGCGTTGAGGCGGAACACCTCGCGCAGGTAGGCGCCCATCGCCCGCGTGGCCTCCCCGACGGTGCGGCCGGGCGCTGGCACGTCGACGGCGAGCGCGCGGAAGTCGGGCAGGCGCAGCGGCCGCTTCAGCACGCCGCCGTTGGTGTGCGGATTGGCGCTCATGCGCCGCGGGCCCTCCGGCGCGATGGCGGCGAGTTCGGGCGCCAGCCGGCCGGCATCGTCGAACAGGTCCTCGGGCCGGTAACTCTGCAGCCAGCTTTCCAGCACCTCGTGGTGGGCGGGATTGCCGGCGAGGCCCGAGAGCGGCACCTGATGGGAGCGCCAGAAATCCTCGGTCTTCTTGCCGTCCACGGTCTTGGGGCCGGTCCAGCCCTTGGGGCTGCGCAGGATGATCATCGGCCAGCGCGGCCGCTCGTTCACGCCTTCGTCGCGCGCCTTGGCACGGATCGTCCGGATCTCGTCGAGCGCCTGATCGAGCGCGGCGGCCATCTTGCGGTGCATGTCCCCCGGCTCGTGGCCCTCGACGAACAGCGGATGGTAGCCGTAGCCCGTGAACAGCGCCTCGACCTCGTCGTCGCGCATCCGGCCGAGGACGGTCGGGTTGGCGATCTTGTAGCCGTTGAGGTGCAGGATCGGCAGCACCGTGCCGTCGGTGACCGGGTTGAGGAACTTGTTCGAGTGCCAGGAGGCGGCGAGCGGCCCCGTCTCCGCCTCGCCGTCGCCGACGACGCAGGCGACGATCAGATCGGGATTGTCGAAGGCGGCACCATAGGCGTGGGCGACGGCATAGCCGAGTTCGCCGCCCTCGTGGATCGAGCCGGGCGTTTCCGGCGCGGCATGGGACGGGATACCGCCGGGGAACGAGAACTGGCGGAACAGCACCCGCATGCCGTCCTCGTCCTCGGTCACCCGCGGATAGGTCTCGGTATAGGTGCCTTCGAGATAGGCGTTGGCCACCACCGCCGGGCCGCCGTGACCGGGACCGCAGATGAAGATCATGTCGAGATCGTCGCGGCGGATGACGCGGTTGAGATGGACATACATGAAGTTCAGGCCGGGCGTGGTGCCCCAGTGGCCTAGAAGCCGCGGCTTGACGTGCTTGATGTCGAGCGGCTCGCGCAAGAGCGGATTGTCGAGCAGGTAGATCTGGCCGACCGAAAGATAGTTCGCCGCCCGCCAGTAACGGTCGATCAGCGCCAGTTCCGCATCGTCGAGCGTCGATCCTTGAGCGGCGGACGCCGCGGTGTGCGTCTGGACGTTCATGAAAATCTCCCTGCTGCGCCGATGATGATTGTCTCGACCGCGGCGAGAACGCGCGGGCCCCGCTACTAAACGCAAACCGGGCGACGGTTCGATGATGGAGCGCAAAATCGGATGCGGTAAGCCCCGCGTCTTCACGTTTGGTCGAGAACCGGCCTGGATATGTCCGGCGACGCCGTTTCAGGCCGTCTGGCGACGGGCGAGCGCCGCGAACAGACCGGGTGCGGCGACCAGGTCCTCGTAGCGGCCTTCCTGCACGATGCGGCCGCCGTCGAGCACCACGATCCGGTCGGCGTGAACGATGGTGGACAGGCGATGTGCGATCACAATGCGCGTGGTGCGCATTTGTTCCAGCGCGGCGGAGACTTGAGCCTGGGTCGCATTGTCGAGGGCGCTGGTCGCCTCGTCGAGGAAGAGGATTCGCGGCCGGCGGATCACCGCGCGGGCGATCATCAGGCGCTGCTTCTGGCCGCCGGAGAAGGTTGCCGCACCTTCGCTGATCATGGTCTGCATGCCCATCGGCATGGCGCGGATATCGTCCTCGAGGCCGGCCACGCGCGCGGCGCGCCAGGCGTCATCGAGATCGAACGGTCCGTTGGAGACGATGTTGTCGAAGATGGAGCCCGGCAGGATCTGGCCGTTCTGCAGCACGACGCCGAGCTGGCGGCGCACCGCGCCGGGGTCGAGGGTCGCGAGATCGCGTCCGTCGAAGCTCACGCTGCCTTCAAGCGGCCGCTCGAACCCGAGCAAGAGCCGGAGCAGCGTCGACTTGCCCGCTCCCGACGCCCCAACGACGGCGACGAACTCGCCGGGTTCGATCCGCAGGTTCACGTCGTCGAGGATCGGCCGGCCGGTTCCCCCGCGTTCCGCCGCGGGATAGGCGAACGAGACATGGTCGAGGGCGATCTGGCCCGAGAGTTCTCCCGGATCGAGCTTGGCGCCGTCGATCTCAGGCACCGCCTGTAAAATCGGCCGGGTGCGCTCGTAGAGCGGCGCGAGGCCGTAGACCGTGACCGCCGCCCCGGCGAGGCTCGACATGCCCGAGAAGAACTGGCCGAACGCCGAATTGAACGCGACGAACGAGCCCATGCTGATCTTGTCGAGGAAGAACGCGAACATCATCAGCGCCAGCACCTGGAAGGCGAGGAGCATGAAGGTGCCGAACAGGGCCTGCGAATAGACGATGGTGCCGCTGCGCCGCTGGAAGCCGATGTCGCGGGTGAAGCGCCCCGCCCAGTCCCAGAAGGCGAAGCTCTCGGCGCCGGCCGAGCGGATCTTGGCGATGCCGGAAATGTACTGGAACACGCGGGCGGACATCTGGCCGCGCAGCGCGAGCTGTTCGCGCTGCTGGCTGCGCTGGACGAGCGCGAACACCGCGCTTCCGCCCACCGTCACCGCCGCGAACAGGAAGCCGATCAGCGCCAGCTTCCACTGGTAATAGAGCATCATGCCGAAGCTGACGACGGAGAACACCCCGCCGAACAGGGAACTCATCGTGGCACCGGTCAGCTGACCGCTGAGCGCGTTGATGCCCATCGCCCGGCTCGTCAGGTCGCCCACCTCGTAATCGCGGAAGAACGAGACCGGCAGGTTGAGAAGCCGGTCCCAGACGGCCGATTGCACCGCCGCGTCGAGGCGGCCCTGCACGCGAAGCTGCGACAGAGCCTGGGCGATGCCGAAGCCGAGGCCCGCGACCGCCGCCCCCGCGAGCACCACGGTCACCTGCCCGAGCTGGGCATATTGTCCGCGCGGCACGATGGTGTCGAAGATCGCGCCGGAGACGACGGGCGTGAGGAGCGCGAGCAGTGCGCCCGCGCTCGCCGCCGCCAGGATTACGGCCAGCTCGCGGAAACTGCCCCGAAGCGCGAAGCGCAGCAGGCCCCAGCCGTCGATCGCGGTCGGCGGCAGCGGGCGGTAGAACAGGTAGACCGATGGCGAGAGACCGGCGGCGACGGCGGCATCCACCCGTTCGCTGCGTCCATCCGCTTCGACGAGCCGGTAGCCGCGCCCTCCCCGCAGCACGGCGACCGGCCGGTCGCCGCGCACCGCGACGAACGAGCCGTGGTCGCCCTTCCACCAGTTCTCGGAGAGGGTGCCGCGCCGCATCCGTACGCGGGCGGCCTGGGCAATCCGTTCGATGCGCGCCTCGATGGTCCGGGCGGCGTCGAGGCCGGCGTCCCGCGAGGAAACCGTGCCGGATGCGTCGAGCGCGATGCCGTCGTGCGCGGCGACCCGGAGGCAGCAGCGCAGCAGCGCATCGCCCGTGCCCTCGTCGCCGCTCCGCGCGCTCCCCGGGTGCAGCGTCGCGGCGAGGTGGGACGAGGCATCCTTGAGGCGCTGCCTCGCCGCCGTGTCCCGTCCTCGGAACGCCGCCGCGGCACCCTCCACGGCCCGGTCCAGCTCTGCGTCGAGACGGGCGAGCGCGTCCGCGACGGCACGGCCCGCGGCGGCCTCCAGCAACCCTTCCGCGGCAAGGCCCGCCGAGGTCCAGGCGCGCACGGTGCAGTCGGCCGCGATCCGAACCCACACCCGGCCCGTGAGGGCAAGCGGCACGGTGGCATCGATCGGTTGCTGCCCGAACGCCGATACGGGCCCGGAGGCCGCGAGCCACACGAGGCCGCGTGCGGCGCAGAGCGTGGTGCCGGCCGGCGCCGGAGCCGACCCGGCGAACGCGCCGAGGCCGGCGACGTCGCGCGGCCGCAGCGGCAGATGGGCAAGCTCCGACAGCCGCGCGATCCAGTCGTCGAACGCGGCGAACGAACCGTCGTCTTCATCCCGCTTCATGTCGGCGAGCCGCGTGCCCGGAAGCGGCACGGCCAAGATATCGAGGTGGCCGAGCGTCGCCGGCAGTGGTGCGAGGCCGCCGAACGCCTCGCCGGGTTCGACGCGGCCGAGCGGATGCCATGGCCCGTAGGCCGCCGACGAACCGGGGCGCACCGCGAACAGGTCGACGCCGCCGGCTTCCACGCGCCAGAAGCCGACGGCCCGGCTGACGAGCACGGCGCGGGCAACCGTCGGCGAACGCGGCGCGGAGGCGAAGCTCTGCGGAAGCCCGCCTTCCGCGGCCCCCCCGGCCGGGATCCAGCCGCCCGGCGGCAGCTCGCTACTGGGCGGCGATGAGTCTGGCATAGGCTCCCTCCGCCTCGGCCTTCAGGCTTTCGTGGGTGCCGCGCTGCACCACCCGGCCGCGGTCGAGCACGATGATCTCGTCGCAATCGCGGATCGTCGACAGCCGGTGCGCCACGATCAGGCAGGCGCAGCCGCGTCGCCGGATGTGGGTGTCGATGGCCTTCTCGGTGATCGGGTCGAGCGCCGCCGTGGCCTCGTCCATCAAGAGCACGCTCGGCGAGCGCACCAGCGCGCGGGCGATCTCCAGGCGCTGGCGCTCGCCGCCGCTGAGATTGCGTCCACCCTCCGTCACCTCGGATCGGATGCCGGCCTCGCGCTGGCGCACGAGGTCGCGCAGGCAGGCGTCCGTCAGCGCCTGCTCGATGGCGACCTCGTCGATCGTCGGCTCCCAGAGCGCGATGTTCTCGCGGATGGTGTCGGCGAACAGCGTGATCTCCTGGTCGACCACCGCGATCGAGCCGGTCAGGACACGACGGTCGATGTCCTGCACGAGGCGCCCGTCGACGCGGATCTCGCCGCTCCAGGGCTGATAGAGCCCGGCGACGAGCTTGACCACGGTCGACTTGCCCGACCCGCTGAGGCCGACGAGCGCGACGCGCGAGCCGGGCTGGACCGTCAGGCTCAGGTCCTGGATCAGGGGCGGCGCGAGGCGGCTGTAGCCGAACGTGACGTTGCGCAGTTCGACGAGCCCGGCGAGGCGGACTTCCGCCAGCCGCAGATCTGCCGGCGTTTCCCCCTGCGGCCGCTCACCGGGCTGGAGACGCGCGGGATAGTTCATCACGTCGTCGATGCGCTGCAGGTCGGCCTTGGCGGTCTGGAGCACGGAACCGAGGCCGACGAGGTTTCCGACGGGCCCGTTGAAACTGGCGGCCAGCGCCTGGAACGCAATGAGGTCGCCGACGGAAAGCCGGCCTTCCATCACCTGCACCGCGCCGTAGGTCAGCACCGTCAGGTTGCCGATGGCGGTGAGGAAGCCCGGCATGACGCCGAGCAGGCGCGATTCGAAGCCGATCTCCTGTGACAGCGACACGAACCGGGCCTGAAACCCGGCCCAGCGGGCATAGAGGTCGCCCTCCGAACC
>JAEZMP010000126.1 GCA_023442215.1 Pseudomonadota bacterium | reverse complement strand
ATCGCCGCCGTCGTCATCGGCGGCGCGAGCCTGATGGGCGGACGCGGCGGGGTGGTCAACACCTTCCTCGGCGTGCTCGTGCTCGGCGTGATCGGCAACATCATGAATCTCGCCAACGTGCCGGGCTATCATCAGCAGGTGTTCATGGGCGTGATCATCGTCGTCGCCATGCTGCTGCAGAACGGCACGGCCTGGCTGCGCCGCTGACGACGAGACGCCGGCGACAACGGGACTCCGACAACGAGATTCCGACAACGAGACTTGGAACCGGGCGCCCGCCGAACGAGGCGCCCCTGCCGCGGAGCCTGAAATGACCCATCCCGCGTCTTCCGATCTCACGCTGGCGATCGATGTCGGCACCGGCTCGGCGCGCGCCGCGCTGGTCGACGCGGCGGGGCGGATCGTCGCCATCGCCGGGCGGGAATACGAGCAGATCGTGCCGCGCTTCGGCTGGTCGCAGCAGCGGCCGGCGGACTGGTGGGACGGCGTCGCGGGAGCGATCCGGGAGGTGCTGGACGGCAATCCGGGCGCGCGCGATCGGATCGCCGCCATCTGCGCCTGCGGCCAGATGCACGGCACCGTGCTGATCGACGATGCCGGCAACCTGACGCGCGAGACCGTTCCGCTGTGGAACGACAAGCGCACCGTCGATCTCGTCGCCGCCTTCGAGGCGGCGAACGCGCCCGACAGCTACCTCACCGAGAGCGGCAACCCGCCGACGCCCGCCTGGGCGGCCTTCAAGCTGCAGTGGATCCGCGACACGGAACCGGAGGCGTTCGCCCGCTCGACCACCGTGCTGGCGCCCAAGGACTACATCAATTTCCGCCTGACCGGCGAGATCGCGACCGACGTTACCGAAGCCTCGTGCAACTTCCTGATGAACCCCGCGACGCGGGACTGGTCGGCGGCCATGATCGCGCGCCTCGGCCTCGACGCGCGGATGATGCCGCCGGTCCGCCAGCCCGAGGCGATCCTCGGCGGCATCACGGCGGCGGCGGCGCGCGCGACCGGGCTCGCGGCGGGAACGCCGGTGCTGGTCGGCGGGGCGGACTATCCGATGGCGCTGCTCGGCTCGGGCGTCTGCCGGCCGGGGCTCGCCTCGGAGGTGCTCGGCACCTCCTGCATCATCACCCTCGTGACCGGACAGGCGGTGCTCGACCCGGAGATCTCCAACGTCGCCACGATGGAGGGCAACTGGGGGCCTTTCATGCTGCTCGAAAGCGGCGGCGACGCCATGCGCTGGGCCCGCCGCGCGCTGCACGACGGCCGGGCGGGCTACGGCGAGATCGTGGAGACGGCGGCGGAGGCGCCGGCGGGATCCGCCGGGCTGATCTTCCTGCCCTATCTCACCGGCGAGCGCTTCGGCGCCCACCGCAATGCCCGCGCCCAGTTCTTCGGCCTCGGCGCGAGCCACGGCCTCGCCCACCTCGACCGCGCGGTGATGGAGGGCGTGGCGCTCGGCGTCGCCCGCCACATCCGGATGCTGGAGGAGAATTCGGGCCTGAGGGTCTCGCGGGTCATCGCCTCCGGCGGCGGCGCGCGCACGGCGCTCTGGCTGAAGATCAAGGCGAGCGCCTACGGCATTCCCGTGGCGGTGCCGCAGGAGCCGGAATGCGGGGTGATCGGCTGCGCGGCGCTCGCCGCCACCGCCACCGGCCGCTTCTCCCGCGTCGAGGACGCGGCCGACGCCTTCGTGCGCTTCACCGACGAGATCGTGCCCGATCCGCGCTGGTCCGACATCTACGCCGCGACCCAGCCGGTGTTCGACCGGCTCTACCGCCATTCGCAGGCGCTCTACGACGACCTCGACCGGCTGGCCGCCCGGACGGCCGCCATCGACGCGCGTTTCGAGCAACACGCGGCGGCACCGACGGGCTGACCCCCTGCCCGGCCGGGCGGAAAGCCGCGGCCGAACGACGCCTCCTTTTCGTCCGAAGGATATTCATCCCATGTATATGGAAAAGTTCTCGCTGGCGGGAAAGATCGCCGCCGTCACCGGCGCGGGACGCGGCATCGGCCTCGCCATCGCCGAGGCGCTCGCGGAAGCCGGCGCGCTGGTGGTGGTGACCGACCGCGATGCGTCGCTCGCCGAAAGCGCCGCCGCCGGGCTCGTCGCGCGCGGCCACAAGGCCGAGGCCGAGGCGCTCGACGTCACCGACCGCGACGCCGTGGAGCGGCTGGCGGAGACGCTGACCGGCCGTCACGGCCGGATCGACATCCTCGTCAACAATGCCGGCATCGCCATCTCCAACCATCCGGCCGAGGCAATGTCGGACGAGGTGTGGCTGAAGGTGATCGACGTCAACCTCAACGGCGTGTTCTGGTGCTGCCGGGCGTTCGGCAAGCGCATGCTGGAAGCCGGCGGCGGCAACATCGTCAATGTCGGCTCGATGTCGGGCTTCATCGTCAACCGCCCGCAGGAGCAGGCGAACTACAATGCCTCCAAGGCCGGCGTGCACCACCTGACGCGCTCGCTCGCGGCGGAATGGGGCGCGCGGGGCGTGCGGGTCAATTCGGTCGCGCCGACCTATATCGACACCGAGATGAACGCCTACGTCTACCAGGACGCCGAGATGTATCGCCACTGGGTGGGCGGCACGCCGATGAACCGGCTCGGCCGCACCGACGAGGTCGCCTCCGTGGTGCTGTTCCTCGCGAGCGAGGCCTCGAGCCTGATGACCGGCTCCATCGTGCTGGCGGATGGCGGCTATGTCTGCTGGTGAGGGCGTGATGCAGGGCATGCGCTTTCCCGGCCGCTACGTGCAGGGACCGGGGGCGCTGGCGCGGATCGGCCGCGAGGTGGCGCCGTTCGGGCGCCGTGTGGCGTGCGTCGTCGACCGCGGGGTGTTCGACCGGCTGGCGCCGACGCTTTCGGCCGCGGCGGAGGGCGCGTTCGAGCGCTTCGAACTGGTGCGCCACGGCGGCGAATGCACCCTCGACGAGATCGGGGCGCTGGCGGAGGCCGCGCGGGCGGCCGGCGCTGAGGTGCTCATCGGCGTCGGCGGCGGCAAGGCGCTCGACACCGCCAAGGCGGCCGCGCGCCGGCTCGGCATCGCCTGCGTGGTCGCGCCCACGATCGCCGCCTCGGACGCGCCGTGCTCGGCGCTGTCGGTGATCTACCGCGCCGACGGCACGGTGGAGCGCGACGAGTTCCTGCCGCGCAACCCGGATCTGGTGCTCGTCGACACCGCCATCATCGCGGCGGCGCCGTCGCGCTTTCTCGCGGCCGGCATCGGCGACGCGCTCGCAACCTGGTACGAGGCGGAGGCGTGCCGCAGGAGCGGGGCGCTCAACATGTTCCAGGTGCGCGGCCTGCCGCTCGCCTACCAGATCGCGCGGAGCTGCCGCGATGCGATCTTCGCGTTCGGTGAGGAGGCGCTGGCGGAGAACGACCGCCACGAGGCCGGGCCGGCGCTGGAGCGGGTGGTGGAAGCCAACATCCTGCTCTCCGGAATCGGGTTCGAGTCCGGCGGCGTCGCCGCAGCCCATGCCATCCACCACGGCCTCAGCGAACTCGACGACGTGCACCACTGCCTCCACGGCGAGAAGGTCGCGATCGGCGTGCTCGCGCAGCTCAGGCTCGAGGGCGCCCCCGAAGCCGAGTTTGAAGAGGTCCGCGCGTTCTGCCGCCGGGTGCGGCTGCCGACGCGGCTTGCGGATCTCGGCATCGCCGATGCGGGCGGGGAGGTGCTGAACATCATCGCCCGGCGCGCCTGCCGCCCGGGGGAGATCGTGCACAACGAGCCCTTCCCGGTGACCGAGGCGATGGTGGTCGACGCGCTGTCGGCTCTCATCTGATCTCAAAAAAACGACGCCGGGCGGCCACGTGAGCCGGCCCCGGCCATCAAGGAGGAAACTACCATGCCGGACGCCCGCCTCGCCGATGCGGTCTCGAGCTTCCGCCCCGATCTGTTCGCCGGCCGGCGCGTGCTGGTCTCCGGCGCCACCAGCGGCATCGGTCTGGCCGTCGCCCGCGGGTTCGCCGCGCTCGGCGGCGAGGTGATCGCCACGGGTTCCTCCGCCGCGAAGCTCGCGGCGCGCAAGGCCGATCCCGCCGATGCCGGCGTGCGGTTCGAGGCGCTCGACGTGCGCGATCCGGCGGCGATTGCCGCCTTCGTCGCGGGGCTCGACCGGCTCGACGTGCTGGTGAACGCCGCCGGCATCGCCCGTCCCGACGCGGAATATGACGACGCGACCTTCCAGGAGGTGATCGACGTCAACCTGACGAGCGCGATGCGGCTCGCCATGGCGGCGCGCCCGCTGCTCGCCGCCTCGCGCGGCTCGGTCACCAGCTTCGCCTCGATGCTGAGCTACCTCGCGGATGCCTCCGTGCCGGCCTATTGCGCGAGCAAGACCGGCCTGCTCGGCCTGACGCGCGGCCTCGCCCATGCCTTCGGGGCCGAGGGCATCCGCGTCAACGCGGTCGCGCCCGGCTATCACGAGACCGACATGACCGCGCCCTTGTGGCAGACGCCGGCGAGCAATGCCGCCATCGCCAACCGCTCGGCGCTGAAGCGGTGGGGACAGGCGGAGGATCTGGTGGGCGCGGTGATTTTCCTGTCCTCGCCGGCCGCCGCCTTCATCACGGGTGTTTGCCTGCCGGTCGATGGCGGCTATGTCAGTGGCAACCCCACCGAAGGCTGAATCGGAACAAGAAAGGGAGTCGCCATGACGGGAGAAAAAGAGGCCGGCGGCGACGCCCTCATCGCCGCGCTGGAGCAGGCCCTCGGCGCGGCCGCGCTGGTGCGCGACCCGGCGGACATCGAGCGCTATTCGACCGACTGGCACCACGACTATCACGGCACGCCGCGGGCCGTGGTCCGCCCGCGCGACGCCGCGGGCGTGGCGGCGGCGGTGCGGCTGTGCTTCGAAGCCGGCGTGCCGGTGGTGCCGTTCGGTGGCAATACCGGCCTCGTCGGCGCGACCGTTCCGCAGGGCGACCGGCGCGAGGTGGTGATCGATCTCTCCCGCCTCAACGCGGTGCGCCGCGTCGACCCGGTCGGCTTCACCATGGAGGTGGAGGCGGGCTGCATTCTCGAGCAGGCCAAGGCCGCCGCCGAGGCCGAGGACTGCTTCTTTCCCCTGAGCCTCGGCGCGCAGGGCAGCTGCCAGATCGGCGGCACCATCGCCACCAATGCCGGCGGGATCAACGTGCTGCGCTGGGGCATGATGCGCGACCTCGTGCTCGGCCTTGAGGTGGTGCTGCCCGACGGGCGGCTATGGCGCGACATGAAGCAGCTGCGCAAGGACAATACCGGCTACGACCTCAAGCAGCTGTTCATCGGCGCCGAGGGCACGCTCGGCATCGTCACCGCCGCCGTCGTGAAGCTGTTTCCCCGGCCGGAACAGGTGGAGACGGCGCTGCTCGCCGTCGCCTCGCCGGCCGATGCCATGGCGCTCTACGGCATGGCCCGGCGGCGCTGCAGCGACCTGCTGTCGGCCTTCGAGCTGATGACGCGGGTGTGCATCGACCTCGCCCGGGAGGCGAGCCCGTCGCTTGGCGAGCCGCTGGAGGCGCCGTCGAGCCACTATGTGCTGATGGAACTGAGCGCCGGCGGCCCGGTGGACCTTCCGGCGCTGCTGGAAGGCTTTCTCGGCGAGGCCATGGAGGCGGGACTGGTCTCGGACGGCACCATCGCCCAGAGCCGCCAGCAGGCGCAGACGCTGTGGGCCTATCGCGAGCAGCTCGTGGAAGGACAGGCGCGGCGCGGCCACCACATGCGCTCCGACGTTTCGGTGCCGCTCGCCGATCTCGCCCGCATCTTCGACGAGGGCCAGGCGGCCATCGCGGCGATCTCGCCCGCGCTCGAGCCGGTGGCCTACGGCCATGTCGGCGACGGCAACATCCACCTCAACGCCCTCGTCCGGCAGGACCTCGACCGGGCGGAGCAGGACCGCCTGCTGGCGGAAGCCGAGAAGGTGCTGTTCGATCTCGTCGACGCGGCGGACGGCAGCATCAGCGCCGAACACGGCATCGGCATCTCCAAGCGGGCCGCCTTCGGCCAGCGCCTGCCCGCGATCGACGGCGAGATGATGCGCGCCATCAAGACCCTGTTCGATCCGAAGGGCATCCTCAGCCCCGGCCGCATGGTGCCGCCGGCCTAGCGACATTCCCGTTCAGGCTGGACCGACCTGAACACCGGGATAGGCCCACGCCTTTGCCTCTGGAGCGAGCCCGTGTCGATCGGATGAGTCCATCCGATCGGGAAGCGCTTCAGGCGCCGCGCAGCATCCATCGAGATGCGAGGCCTGTAAATTGCGTCGGTTGCGATTTAAGGTTGAAGCCCTGACTCTATGAGGGCCTCGCCATGCGCGATTCGCGCAGCGCCGCCGCGGGGCGACGAGGGACGCTTTCGCACTTCCGGCCCCGGTGGCGCCATAAAATTACAATGAGCATGACTGTCCGGTCATTTTCATCGTCGGACGAAAGCCGTGACGCCGCAGCCACATGAAGCTTGCATGAGGCTTGATCCAGATCATTATCACGAAAATGTGATCGACAGGCGCAAGCGGTGCGTGCATCCTCCTTGGCGTTTCCGATCAGGCGGGGTGATCGACGATGGCTTCCGGCTCACGCGTTTTCGCGCGCCGTCTCTTATTGAGTGTTGCAGCGCTCAGCCTGATCGGTCCCCGCCCGGGCCTCGCTGATAGCGTGACGGTTACCACGCAGCCGGACTTCACCACCGCCGTCAACAGCGCCATCGCCAGCGGACAGCCGAACCAGATCACCGCCAGCGGCGGCGGTGTGTTCGTGGCCGCTCCCGCCTGGACCCTGCCCGGCGCGGCCTCGCCGCTGGCACTGACCTTCGACGTCTCTCCCTTCGACATCGGGACAGCCGACGGCGCGGCCACGCTGACGCTCGGTGCCGGCTCGTCCATCACGGTGAACACCGCCGTCGGTTCGGCCAGCGGCCGTATCGAGATCGGCAACGGCGGCACCGGCACCCTGAACATCACGGGCGGCACGGTCGAGTTCGCGATCGCCAACGGCGCCAGCCCACCTCCCACGTCGATCGGCCGGCTCTGGGTCGGCGGCGGCTCTTCGAACCCCGGCAGCGGCAACGGCACGCTGAACATGAGCGGCGGCCTGCTGCTCTATGACTATGTCGCCGGCGCCACGGACCTCGCCAACTATGGCGGCCTCGCCATCGGACGCGGCACCGGGGTGACGGGGCTGTTCAACCAGACGGGCGGCACGGTCCGGTTCTTGAGCGGCGGCGCGGTCGATCTCGGCACCCAGGGCGGCACGGGCACCTACAGCCTGAGCGGCGATGCGGTGTTCGATGCCGGCCACGGCGGCATGACGATGTATGTCGGCTCGCGCAC
>JAEZMP010000181.1 GCA_023442215.1 Pseudomonadota bacterium | reverse complement strand
CCCTGTCGCGCAACAATCGCGGCTATGCGGCGCTCCTGGAGGAGAACACCGATCCGACCGCGCGCGGCGATCTGCATGAATCGTTCGACATCGCCCTCGACGTCCCGGCCGACGACCCCGACGTCGTCGCAGGCAAGGTGCTCTACGGTCCCAATCAGTGGCCCGCCGGCCAGCCCGATTTCCGCGCGGCGCTGAAGACCTATCACAAGGCGATGCTGACCCTGTCGGGCCACCTGCTGCACGCGTTCGCACTCGCCCTCGATCTTCCGGAGGACTATTTCGACGCGCTGGTGACGAAGCCGCTGGCGACCCTGCGCGTGCTGCACTATCCGCCCCAGTTCGGCGAGATCGACGACCGCCAGATCGGCATCGGCGCCCACTCGGACTATGAGTGCTTCACCATTCTCGCCCAGGATTCGGTGTCGGCGCTGCAAGTTCTCAACACGGCCGGCGAATGGATCGCGGCCGATCCCGTGCCCGGCTGCTTCGTCGTCAATGTCGGCGACCAGATGGCCCGCTGGACCAACGACCTGTTCGCCTCCACCATCCACCGCGCCATCAACCGCTCCGGGCGCGAGCGCTATTCGATCCCGTTCTTCTTCGGCCCGAACTACGACACGGTCGTCGAGGCGCTGCCGAGTTGCGTCGATGCCGGGCATCCGGCGAAATATCCGCCGATTTCCTCTGGCGACTACATCAACGGCCGCTTCGCCGCGACGTTCGCCCACTACGGCAAGGATGCCGAAGCCAAGGTCTGAGACGGCACCGGCGGAAAAGGAAAAGCCCGGACGGCATGCCGTCCGGGCCTTTCTGTATTTGAGGCTCTGTCAGAACGTCGAGCGCGTCAGAACTTGGCCTTGGCCGTGAACAGCACTGTCCGGCCGGGGCCGTTTCCAGCTTGCGACAGCGCCGGCGTATAGTCGCGGTCGAAGATGTTGGTGCCGCTGAGGCCGAGCTGCAGGTTGTCCGTGACCTGATAGGTGGCATAGAGGTCGAACAGCGAGTAGCCCGGCAGGTAGCCGTCGTCATTCGCGGCGGCGACACTGTTGACGTCGCCGACATAGCTGCGCGAGACGAAGTTGCCGCGTCCGCCGATCTCCAGCTTCTCGTCGAACAGCCGGGTGCCGATGGTGATGCTGGCGACGTTGTCCGGCATGTAGCTCTGCATGCCCAGGCCGTTCATCTGCGAGGGCAGGTTGGTGTTGGTGTAGGTGTAGGTGAAGTTGGTGAAGGCATAGCCGATATCGTAGCCACCCTCGAGTTCCACGCCGCGCACCACCGACGTTCCGGGCACGTTGTAGAAGAAGCAGGAATAGCTGCGGCCCGAGATGGCGCACTGGGCGGTGATATAGTCCTCCACGTCCATCTGATAGTAGTCGAGCTTGAACTTGGCGACGTCATCCTGCGAGAGGATGCCCTGATAGAGCGTGTTCAGGCCGACTTCCCAGCCCTGCTGGTATTCGGGCGATAGATCGGGATTGGGCGTGAAGCTCGTGGTGGAGCCCGGGTGGCTGCCGCCGAGCAGGGTCTCGAAGGTGGTCGGCGCGCGGAACGAACGGCCCCACGAACCATAGACCTGCAGCCACTTCCACGGGTTCACGGCAAGCGTCAGCTTCGGGTCGAACCGGCCTTCGCTCTGGTTGACGTCGTAGTAGCCGCCCTGGCTGGTCGAATATCCGCTGCCGTCGAGCTTGTAGTAATCGTAGCGCAGGCCGGCGATGAAATCGAACATGCCGTAAGTGAGCTTGGTCTGCGAAAATAGTCCGCCGACGCCGCTGTTGCCGTCCGGATTGACGCCGCCTTCCGTCGTCTTCACGTCGTTGTAGAACCACTCACCGCCGTAGGTCGAGCTGATGTCGACGACGCCGAGGTGGAACTCGGAGGTGTTGGACGTGTCGAAGCCCCAGCCGGTGTCCTCCACCTTGCGGCCGGCATAGCTGCCGGAGGTGATGGCCTGGTCATATTCCATGTTGACCTGATTGTAGTAGCCGTTGAGGGCGAAGTTGATCAGGTCGCTCTCGGGATTCCAGCCATAGTTGGCGGTGACGGTGTTGGAGTTGACCGTCTGGTAATAGGAATTGGCGCCGAACCGGTTGTTGTAGATGACGGCGCCGAGATTGAGCTTCTGGTTCTCGGTCGGGTTGAATTCGAGCTTGGCGAGGCCCGACGTCAGGTTCTGCGCGGTGTTCGGCACGCTGTCGCCAGCGCCGTTGGTGTAGTTCTGGGTCGGATGGTTGCTGATGGCCGCGGCGATCGCCGCACCCGGCGAGAGCCGGGCGGCGCCGGCCAGCATCTCCGCCCAGCCCTGGCCGTTGGTGCCATAGGTCAGGTTGCCGAGCGCGCCCCAGTTCTTGCCGCCTGAAATGATGTCGCCGACGCCGAGCGTGCGGAAGTTCGCCGTTCCGGCGAGCGCGCCTGCGCCGCCGGCCGTGGAGACGGCGCCGCGCTGCACGTCGATGCCGGCGAGCAGGGCCGGGTCGACATAGAGCATGTTGGTGGCGTTGTGGCCCATGAAGCCGAAGTCCTGGCGGACGCCGTCGATCATCATGTTGACGCGGCCCGAGCCCTCGAGGCCGCGAATATTGACCGAAACCCCGGGGTTCTGCTGGTTCTGCTGCGTGAACGTGCCGGGAATGGTGCGCAGCACGTCATCGACGCGCTGGTTGCCGAACGTCTGGATCTCGTCCCGGCCGACCGTGCTCACGGCGGCGGGCGTGGTGTAGGGCGCGTTGAGGCTGCTGTTGCCGGAGACGTCGATCTGCTGGAGTTCGAGCTGGCCGCCGGCTGCGGCTGCCCCGCCGCTCGTCGATCCGGTCGCGCTGCCGGACGTGCCGCTTGCCGTCGTCGTGCCGCTTGCCGCCGAGCCGCTCTGGCTGGCTGAAGTCGCCTGTGCTGCAGCGCCTTGCGAGGAGAAGACGACGAGACCAATCGCCGTGGAGAGCAGCAACGCCGCGGAAAGGGATCTCGGCTGAGACATCGGAAGGACCTCACAAGGCTCTGGCGGCGCCGCGCGAGCGCCGCAAATGCGAACGATTTGCGACTCACTCCCTATAGAAAGATCGGATGAGAATACAGGCGCGATACAGACAAAAGGCGGAATCATGTCCAAATATTGCAAATATGACACAAGATAAAATTCGAATATCTAAAATCTGCGACGCCACCCTGTAAGTATAATTATTACAGATTGAAAGTGGCCGATCTCGCGCCGCATGGCGTGGTTCCGCTGCTCCGGGCGTCTCGCTGCGCCGGCGCCTGTTCGCGAGAGCTATGGATGCGGCGCGGCTTTGGCCGGGCGTGGCAAGGTGGTCGAATGAATCCGTGCCGCCTGGGCCGAAGAGCGGGTATCATCAGGGTGTCGCAGCTTCGGATCTCACATGAGGCGCGAACCGGAGCCGGCCCCGGGAGATGATGCGCCGGGGCGAACAAAGGAAGAGAAGATGGCTGATCTTGTGGTGATCGCGTTTCCGACCGAAGAGAAGGCGGAGGAGGTCCGGCAGCGGCTTTTGGCGCTGCAGAAGGAATATCTGATCGAGCTCGGCGATGCGGTGATCGCGGTGAAGCGTCCCGATGGGCACGTGAAGCTCAATCAGCTCGTCAACACCACGGCCATCGGCGCGGCGTCCGGCACGTTCTGGGGCGCGCTGATCGGGCTGATCTTCATGATGCCCCTGGTCGGCGCGGCCATCGGCGCCGCCTCCGGTGCGCTGTCCGGCGCCCTGTCCGATGTCGGCATCGACGACAAGTTCATGAAGAACATCGGCGAGAGCCTGCAGCCCGGCAACGCCGCGCTGTTCGTGCTGGTGCGCAAGTTCACCGCCGACAAGGTCCTGAAGGATCTCGAGGGCGTCGGCGGCACGGTGCTGCGCACGTCCTTCAACGACGAGCAGGAGAAGGC